>DASSAT010000287.1:0-15143 GCA_035699305.1 Fimbriiglobus sp.
GGGGATCACGCGCTACGCCCCGGTCTAGAGATCAGGTCATTTCTTGCCGACGATCAGGTCCACGACCCAACAGCCGCGGACGTGCGGCCCGTCGCCGCGGCAGTGGGTCAGGATGTCCGCGTCGTTGCAGCCGGCGTCTTCGAGGGCGACTGCCGGTCATTGGCCTCGCGCTCAACCCAACCCGGCGAGCGGGGGACGTTAGTCCCCCGAGTGCTCCCCAACTTCAACCGCGAATATGATCCGTTGGTGTAGCTTATCGGTCGTCCTGATAACTCCTCCCCATTGGGAAGCCCTCGGGGGACTAACGTCCCCCGCTCGCCGGGTTGGCCGCCCCCTTCGCCTTCATCCGTCCGCTTGCTTCCGATACAATCCCGGCCGTTGCCGGGAGGGTGTGTCCGCTCATGCTCGAAGTCGCCGATGCCCGTGGGGTCGTTCTACGGGCCTGCCAGCCGCTCGACGCCGCGCCAACCCCGCTCGCCGAGGCGCTCGGCCGGGTGCTGGCTGAGGACGTGCGCGCCGACCTCGACTCGCCGCCGTTCACGAAGGCACTCATGGACGGGTACGCCGTCCGCGCCGCCGACGGGTTGAACCTGCGGCTCACCGGTGTCGTCGCAGCCGGCGACCCGCCGGGGGCGACGGTCGGGCCGGGGGAGTCGGTCCGCATTTTCACAGGCGCGCCGCTGCCCGACGGGGCCGACGCCGTCGTCATGGTCGAGAAGACCGAACCGGCCGAGCCGAAGGTCGGCGAACCGGTGCGGCTCACCGAAGCGGTGAAGCCCGGGCAAAACGTCCTGCCGCGCGGCCGGGAGATGCGCGCCGGGGACGTGGTCCTGCCGGCCGGCACGGCGATCGCCCCCGCGGCCGTCGGGTTGCTCGCGGGCGTCGGCCGGGCGGCGGTGTCCACGGTCCGCCCGCCGCGGGTCGCGGTGCTGGCGACCGGCAGCGAACTCGTCGAGGCGGACACGAAGCCCGGCCCCGGCCAGATTCGCAACTCCAACGGCCCGATGCTCGTCGCCCAGGCGGCTCGCTCGGGGGCGGTGCCGCGATACCTCGGCATTGGCCGCGACGACCCGAACGTACTCGCCGCGATGGTCCGCGACGGGCTGGCGAATGCCGACGTGCTGATCCTGGCCGGCGGCGTGTCGGTCGGGGCGTTCGATCTCGTGCCGGGGGTGCTCCGTGAACTCGACGTCGAGGCGCACTTCCACAAGGTAAGGATGAAGCCCGGCAAGCCGCTGCTGTTCGGCACCAGGGGCGACAAGCTCGTCTTCGGCTTGCCGGGGAACCCGGTCAGTTCGTTCGTCTGCTTCGAGCTGTTCGTGCGGCCGGCGCTGCGGGCACTCGCCGGGCACCGCGACCCCGGGCCGAACACCGCGACGTTGCCGCTTTGCGAACCACTTTCCGCGAAGAACGACCGCCCGACGTTCCATCCCGCTAAGCTGGAAGGGACGGCCGTGCGGCCGCTGCCGTGGTTTGGGTCGGCGGACCTGCGAGCGCTCCTGACGGCGGACGCCCTGCTGGTGCTGCCGCCGGGAGAGGTGCGGTACGAGCCGGGACAACCGATCTCGGTGATGCTGGTCTGAAGAAGGATTCACCGCAGAGGGCGCAGAGGGCGCAGAGAGGAAGACAGAGTTGAAATCCGTCTTTTCAAGAATTCATCTTTCCTCCGCGCTCTCTGCGCCCTCTGCGGTGAATCAGTCTTCGCCGCGGAAGGCGCGCGTGCTGCTCCCAGCGGTCGCGTCCGGCGTCCTCCTCTGGACGGCGTTCTTCCCGCTCGACCTCGGGCCGGTGGCGTTCGTAGCAATGGTCCCGTTCCTGACGCTCGTCCGCGCGGAGAACGTCGGCCCGACACGGCGCTACCTCGCGGCGTTCGCCGGCGGGCTGGTCTTCTCCGTCCTGGCCCTGAAGTGGATTCGCGTCGCCCACCCGATGATGGCGTACTTCGCCTGGCCGGGGCTGTCGCTCTACTGCGCCCTGTACTGGCCGTTGGCCCTGCTCCTGCTCCGCAAGCTCGATCGGCTCAACCTGCCGCTGGCGGCGACGTTCCCGGTGGTGTGGGTGGCGCTGGAGTACGTCCGCGCGCACGCCCCCACGGGCTTCGCGTTCCTGGAGTACGTCCACCTGCACCAGTTCACCGGGTTCGGCTGGTACTTCCTCGGGTACACGCAGCACCGCGTCCTGCCGTTGGTGCAGGCGGCGGACCTCGGCGGCGTCTACCTCGTCTCGGCCGCGGTCGCGGCGGTCAACGGCGGCGTCTACGAGTGGGCGGTCCGGTCGAAGGCGCTGCGGTGGCTCTTACGCTGGCCGCCGGCGCCGCACCGGCGCGAGTGGGTGCGCGAGGCGTACATCACCACGGGGGCCGTGTCGGTGCCGCTGCTGCTGATCTGCTACGGCACCATGCAGCTCGTCCACCCGCCGTTCGAGAAGGGGCCGCGGGTCGCCGCCATCCAGGGGAACCTGCCGCAGAACGACAAGATGGTCCGCGGCGAGCGGTCGGACGAGACGCCGCGGGCGCGGGAGTACGACACGCAGGCCCGGCTAGCCGCCCGCGCAGGGCCGAACACCCCCGCCCCGGACCTGATCGTCTGGCCGGAGACGTGCTGGCCGGACGACTGGCTTGCCGTCCGCCCCGGCGTGCCCGACGACCCTCAACTCGCGGACACGCCGGCGCGCGTCGCCGCGTACCAGAAGAAGCTCGGGGACAAGGCGGTCGCCCTCACCGGCACCAGCTGCCTGCTCGGGCTGAACACCCAGGAGTGGGACGGCACCGACTGGCGGCGGTTCAACTCGGCGGTCCTGGTCCGGCCCGACGGCGGCTTTGCCGGGCGGTATGACAAGATTCATCTCGTCCCGTTCGGCGAGTACGTCCCACTCAAGGACTACCTCCCCTGGATGCAGACGTTCACCCCGTATGCGCGCACCAACGACTACAGCTGCACCCCCGGCGAGAGCTGGACCCGGTTCGAGCTGCCGACCGCGAAGGGGACGTTCCGGTTCGGCATGTTGATCTGCTACGAGGACACCGACCCGGCGATGGCCCGGCGCTACAACCCGACATCTGGACAAGGGCCGGGGGTGGACTTCCTGGTAAACATCTCCAACGACGGGTGGTTCGACGGGTCCGAGGAGCACGAACAACATCTGGCGATCTGCCGGTTCCGGGCGGTGGAGGCGCGGCGGAGCATAATCCGGGCGGTGAACATGGGCATCTCGGCACTGATCGACCCGGACGGCAAGGTGGCGGCGCTGCCGATCGAGGAGTCGTGGGCGGCGTCGAAGAAGACGCGCGGGGTGGTGCGGGCGGACATACCGCTAGACCACCGCGGCAGCTTCTACGCCGCGGCCGGCGACTGGGTGCCGGGGCTGTTCTGGGGGCTAATCGCCGCCGGGCTGGTGACGCGGCGGCTGCGGAGGAGACAAACAACATGATCCGCGCGACTAGTGACGGCGTTCCATATCGGGTGACGTTTACCGACGGCCGGTTCGCGGCGACCTCGGACACCACCGCGGCCAAGGGCGGCGGCGACGCCGGGTTCGGGCCGCACGAACTGCTCGAAGCGGCGCTGGCCACCTGCCTGACCATCACCCTGGAGAAGACCGCCCGGCAACACGGCATGCCCCTGGATCGCGCCGGGGCCACGGTCCGGCTCGACCGCGCCCGGCCCGGCGAACCGGTCCTCACCTACGAACTGGAGATGCACGGCCCGCTAACCGACGAGCAGCGGCAGCAACTCGCCGACGCCGCGGCGAACTGCCCGGTGGGCAAGACCCTCTCGGGGAATGTCACGGTCCGCGGCGGATAGCGGTTGCGCCCACCCGTTGCCACGGGTGGGCTTGCGGTTGCATGTCTTTCCTCATTTCGCTATGACCCCGTCCTCGAATCCGATTCCCCCAGGAGGGCACCCCATGCCGCGCGCGGGGACCATCCTTGCCCTGCTCCTGACCGCCGCCGCGGCGTCGGCCGACGCGCCGCCGCGGTTCCGGTGGACGCCAGGGCAGACGTTGACATACTCCGTCCAGCAGACGACCACCGTCACCGAGACCACCATCGAGGACGACACCAACCGGCCGGTCACGGCCGCCACCAGGACGACGCTCGCCCTGACCCGCCGCTGGGCGGTCAAGGCGGTGGACGCGGCCAGCACCGCCACGCTGGAGATGACCATCACCGCCATGCGGCAGGAGATCGTCCGCCCCGGCCCGCTCGACCGGGACGGCAAGCCGACCGCCGACCGCACCGTCCTCGACTCGGCGACCGACGAGGGGCGCAAGCAGATGGCCGCGTTCCTCAACAAGCCGGTGCTGACCGCGAAGGTGGACGCGCGCGGCCGACTGGTCGAGGCGAAGGCGGCGAACGGGTCCGCCGACCGCCTGCGGGCCGAGTTGCCGTTCCGGCTGACGCTGCCGGAGCAGATGCCGCCGGTCGGCGGCACCTGGGACCGGGCGTTCCCGATCCGGCTCGACCCGCCGTTCGGCACCGGCGAGACCTACGACGCGACGCAAACCTACACCCTCAAGGGCGAGAGCCAGGGGCACGCGGTCGTCGGGGTGGCGACGAAGTTGAACGCCCCGCCGACAGACCCGGCCGAGATGCCGGGCCTGCTGCCGTTGCTGTGGGAAGGCGACGTGTACTTCCAGAAGGCGACCGGCCGCTACAGCGGCGCCCGGCTGACGGTCAAGAAGGTAGTCACGAACCACCAGGGCGAGGGAACGAAGTTCGTCTACGAATCGCAGCTCACCGAAGGGCTGGCGGAGAAGTAAAACGGCTCCCGAACAAGTCGTGTCTTGTTCGGGAGCCGGGGTCGCGCCGGACAGCGTTACCGCCGACGGCCGCCGTTGCCGGTCTGCCGGACCTTGGCGCCGCCCTCGGACTCGACGACCAACTCCTCCGACCGCACGTCGTCGGAGACGGTCTTGTTGTCGCGGACCTTGCGCTTGCCGATGTTGACCTCCTCCTTGACCACCGCCTCCTTGCTGACCTTGACCTTCTCCTCCTTGACCGGGATGCGGATCTCCTCGGCCTTGAGGTCGCCGCCGGACGACCGGCCGGACGCCGGACGACGCTCGATGACCACCTCCTCCCGCTCGACCGGGACGGTCACGGACTTGCGCTCGGTGTGGACCTCCTTGCGGACGTTCACCTTGCCAGCCGGCTCGGTCGTCTTGTGCGACCGCAGCTGCTCCTCGCGGAGCGGCATCGTCCGCCCGGTGAACTCGCGGTCGGCGCGCACAGCATTCCACCCGGTCCGGTCGAACCCGCCGAACCGGTTCAGGACGCGGCGGGCCTCGTCGGCCCGACCGTCGGCCTCGACGGTAACGAGGAACCGGCCCGCCTTGACCTCGCTCTCGTAGTACTCGGCCTCGTCCTCGGGGATGCCCCAGCCGATCAGCGCCCCGGCGATGCCGACGATGACGGCCCCGCCGACGGCGTTCAGCAGCACCGTCCCCAGCGCGCCGATGGCCAGCACCGGGCCAATCACCGGGATCGCCCCGCTGAGCACGCCGATCCCGACCAGCGCCCCGACCCCGGCCCCGGCGACCGCCCCGGCCACCGCGCCCTCGTCGGCGTAGGTCTCGTCGTCCCCTTCGGTGCGGACGGTCCGGCCGTCGGCGTTCCGCGCGACCATGCCGATCTGCTCATTGGTGAACCCGGACTTGCGCAACTCGGTCATCGCCTGCTCGGCCCCTTGCCGGGTCTCGAACACCGCGACGACCACGTCTTTCTTCTTCTTCCGAGTTGACATTGCTGTTCTCCTTATGGAATTGGCGGCAACGATTGGCCGTGGGCGGCCGGCCGCGTGAAACTGCGGCCGGGGAGAGGTGCAGGCGGTGTGCCAAAGGGGCAAGTGTGGACCGCGACAACGCCTGCCCGGGAGAAGGCAGGGAGTTGCCTCCGGGCGAACCCCGAGCGGCAGCGAGGGGGTGGGGCGCTCGAAGAACCCCTCCCCCGGCCCCTCCCCGAAGCGGGGAGGGGAGAAAGAGAAGAACCGCCCTCTGGCTCCCCCTCCCCGCTTCGGGGAGGGGGTTGGGGGGAGGGGTTGACCACCCGCCTACTTCTTGAACATCGGCCCGGTGCGGTCGCCGCGGGAGAGCAGGTACGCCAGCAGGTCCAGCACCTCGCCCTCGTGCAGCGTGTCCAGTAACCCCGCCGGCATCATCGACGTCTTCGACGGCTTGATGGTATCCACGTTGTTGCGGTTGACGTTCACGATCCCGTTCGGGTCGAGCATGTTGGTGTTCACCGCCAGGTTGTCGCCGTGCAGGTTGACGATCCGGCCGACCACCTTCTTGCCGTCCAGGGTGTCGATCTCGACCGCCGCGTACTGGTCGCTGATCTCCTTGTTCGGGTCGAGGAGCGACTCCAGCAGGTCGCGGGTGTTGAACCGGCCAGCCACGCCAGACAGGTCCGGGCCGGCGGACCCGCCCTCGTTGTCGTACCGGTGGCAGGCGAAGCAGTTGACCGCGCCGAAGAGCTTGCGGCCGCGGTCGAAGTCCCGGCCGCCGGCTTTCAATCCCTTCTCGACCAGCGGGGCCAGTTCATCCAGCGTCCACTTCCTGACGAACGCCCGCGGCGGGGCGGCGGTCGTCGTCGCGGCCGCGGGCCGGGCGAGGACCGTCTTGAGCGTCGCCTTCTCCTCGTCCGAGAGGGCCACGGCACCATCCTTGATGAGCCGGAGGAACCCGCGGAAGCTGTTGCCGCCCTTGTACCCGGCGGCCTTCACGAACCAGTCGAAGTAGTCCTTGCGCAACTCCGGCGTCCACCCGACCCGCGCCACCCGCAGCGACTTGACGTACTCCAGTTGCTCCTCCTGCGTCGGCGCCTCGGCTAGCAGTTTCATCGTCTCCGCCACCACCGCGGGGTCGTCCAGGAAGACGAGCAACTGGCAGACCTCGGCGTCGAGGTAGCGGCTGCCGGTCGGGTACGCCTTGGCGAACCGGGCCTGCGCCGCCTGGCGGCCGGCGTCCGTCGGGGCCGGCTTGCCATAGCGGACGAAGTACACCTGATACACTCGCGCCAGCGACAGCTTCTGCCCGGGGGTGAGCTTGTCCCAGGGGATGGCGTTCAGGGCGCCCAGGATCGCCGCGCCTAGCTTCGCGTCCGGCGGGTGGAGTAGCCATTCCCGCTCGGGGACGTGCTGCGGGTCCTTCGCCGTCTTGCGGATCAGGCCGAGCAGCGCGGTGATCGCCGCTTGCGGGTCTTTCTCCTCCAGCGCCCTCTCGGACCACTGGTCGGCCGGCTGGTGTTCCAGCGCGGTCCGGGCGGCGAAGCGAATGAACCGATCCGCGCTGCCCAGGTGCGGCCACGCCGCCGCGACCGCCCGCGGGTCCGGCTTGCCGTGGAAGGATTCGAGTTGGTGGCGGGTCTCGGCGGCGGCGCTCGGCTTCGCCGCGCGGCTAACCGGGCTGGTCGAATCCGCACCGATGTACGTCACCCGGTACAACCCGGACTGCGTCTGCCGGCCGCCGATGGTGAAGTACATCGCCCCGTCCGCCGGGTTGACCACCACATCCGTCAGCGGCAGTGGCGATCCCGCAATGAACTCCTCGACGGTGCCGGTGTACGTGCTCCCCTTCGGCTCCATGTGGACGGCGTAAAGCTTGCCGTAACTCCAGTCGCAGATGAAGAAGGCGTCCTGGTACTTCTGGGGGAACTTCGCCCCGTAGCCGAAGCAGACGCCGGTCGGCGAGCCGGGGCCGATGTTCACCACCGGCGGCAGGTTGTCCGGGTAGTACGGCGGGTACTTGCCGGCCCCGTTGCGCCAGCCCCACTCGCTGCCGCTGGTGACGTGGCAGACCCGGGTCGGCCGATACCAGGGGGTGTTGAAGTCCCACTCCATGTCGGCGTCGTAGGCGAACAGCTCGCCGGCGCGGTTATAGGCGGCGTCGAACTCGTTGCGGAACCCGTTGCTGACGAGTTCCCAGTCCTTGCCGTCCGGGGAGACATTGTAGATGCAGCCGCCGGGGGCCAGCACCCCGCGCATGAACCCGTTGCCGTCCGGCACCCGCGGCAGCAGGTGGTCCTCGCCCCACAGCCGCGACGACTTCGCGGACGAGACCTCGGTCAGCTTCGTCTGGTTGCCGCAGACGACGGTGAGCCGCTTGCCGTCCGGGTGAAGCAGGACCGCGTGTGGGCCGTGTTCGCCGCCGCCGCCTTCGATCTTGCGGAGCTGTTCCACCGTGTCGAGCACGTCGTCGTTGTTGGTGTCGGTGACGCGATACAGGCCGCTGTCGTACTTCCTGCCGCGGTTGACCACGACGTAGAGCGAGTCGAACGCCCACAGCAGCCCCTGGGCTTCGCCGAGCGGGACCGGGATCGGCTCGATCTTCACGCCGTCGGACCGGCCCAGCGGCGGCGGGGTGACGCGGAACAGCCCGCCGTACTGGTCGCTGACGATGAGCCGGCCGCGCGGGTCGGTGCACATGTTGACCCACGACCCCTGAACGTTCTTCGGCACCGAATAGAGCAGTTCGACCTTGAACCCCTTGGCGACCTTGAGGGTGTCGGCGAGGGTGGCGAACTGCGGCCGGGCCGGGACGGGTTGGCCCTTGGCCTTGCCCTTGCGCCGCTGCGGGGCGGCGTCGGCGGGGGCGAGGAGTGTCAGGGCCAGGCCAGCGGCGACGGCCGACAGGAATGTACGGGGCAAGCGGGTCATGCACGACCTCGGGGAAAGGGGCCGGCTCGGCGGGTGGGTCAGGGTGCAGTATAGCGAGGCGCGGCCGGCGTTCCCACGTGGCGTGGCGAACCCCGAGCGGCAGCGAGGGGGTAAGGTGGTCAACCCCTCCCCCGGCCCCTCCCCGAAGCGGGGAGGGGAGAAAAACTCTGGCTCCCCCTTCCCTCTTAGGGAAGGGGGCCGGGGGGTTAGGTGACGCGCTCACCCCTCCCCCGGCCCCTCCCCGAAGCGGGGAGGGGAGAAAGATAGGGACTGCCCTCCGGCTCCCCCTCTCCGCTTCGGGGAGGGGGTTGGGGGGAGGGGTCAAGCGACGCTCGGGGTTCACCATTGCAGCCGCCCGCCGCATCGCTCATCCTGTGTAAGTCCACCCCCGGAGACTCCCCATGCCTACCCAGCCCCCCACCCGCCGGACCGCCCTCCTCGCCGCGGGGGCCGCGGTCGCCGGCGCCCCGCTGCTGGCCGCCGAGCCGTACCGGCCGAAGGGCCACGTCCGGCACTCCATCGTCAACTGGTGCTTCGCCTCCCACGGCGAGAAGTGGGACGCGGAGACGACGTGCCGGGTGGCCAAGGCGATCGGCTGCGTCTCCGTCGAACTCATCGAGCCGCAACACTGGCCGACACTCAAGAAGCACGGGCTGACCTGCGCCATCGCCGGCAGCGGCTACCCGAAGCCCGGCTTCATGTACGGGTTGAACAACCCGCGCCACTCCGGCGAGGTGGTCGCGCGTACCAAAAAGCGCATCGACGAATGCGCCGACTTCGGGTCGCCGAGCGTGATCGCCTTCACCGGCTACAAGTGGCTCGACCCGGCGGACCCCAGGAGCGGCGAGATCGCCCCCGACGAGGGGGCCGCCAACTGCGTCAAGGCGCTGAAGGAGTTGGCCGGGGTCGCGGAGAAGAAGAACGTCGCCGTCTGCATCGAGCACCTGAACACCCGCGACACCACCCACCCGATGAAGGGTCATCCCGGCTATCAGGGGGACGACCTGGATTACCTGGCCGGGATCGTGCGGAAGGTCGGGTCGTCGCACGTGAGGCTGCTCTTCGACGTGTACCACGTCCAGGTGATGCACGGCGACCTGGTGCGGCGGATCGAGCAGACCAGGGACGTGATCGGCCACGTCCACACGGCCGGCAACCCCGGCCGCGGCGAGCTGGATGAGTCGCAGGAGATCGCCTATCAGGCGGTGATGCGGAAGCTGCTGGAGATCAAGTACACGGGCTACGTCGGCCACGAGTTCATCCCGACCCGCGACCCGCGCGCCGGGCTGGCCCAGGCGGTGAAGGTGTGCGACGTGTGACCCCCGCTGCATTCTCCCCTCGGGGTGCTCTGTCGTCAGCCCGTAGGGCTGGGAGTTTTCAGCCCAGGGCGCAGCCCTGGGGAGCAGGCCAACCGCACCGGAGCCCTGAAAGGGCGAGACAGCGTAGCCGTGTGTCGCCCTTTCAGGGCTATTCGTCGGTGGGGCCGCATCCCCAGGGCTGCGACCTGGGCTGAGAACTCCCAGCCCTACGGGCTGAAGACAGGGCCGTCACATCACCAGCAATTCAACCGCGCACCCCAAGCGGAGGGGGAGAAAACGGCGCTTACCGGCCGCCCGCGTCGGCGACGCCGGTGATGACCGTGTCCCGGAAGATGCCGCGGCCGTCCAGTTCGGCGTAGCGGATGTCGGCGAGCAGTTTCGGCTCGACTGGGATGACGTCGCGGCCCAGGTTGTAGCCCGGGGTCGCGGCCGGCCGTCCCAGCGCCCGTAGCCGGCCGAGCGCCTCGCCGTCCTTGACCGACGAGTCGAGTTGGGCGACGCCGGCGAACCGGATGCCGCCGCTCGAACTGCGCACGCCGAGCATCACCCGGGCGACCCGGTCCGGGTTAGTTGGGTCCGGGACGTAGCCGATCACCACCGCCGCCCCCTTGAGCGAGTGCGGCCGCAGCCGCGGGGCGTCGGCCACGGCGCCGCCCTCTTCGGCCACGGAGGGGCCGCCCTCGGATGCCCCACCGGGGTTGGCCGGAGCGTCCGAGCGGGTGCCCCAAACCGATCCGACTTCGGACTCTTCCGAGACGATCTCACTGCTGCGGATCTTCTGCTTGGCCGTCTTGTCCTTAATGGAGAAGTCGTTCAGGCAGAACAGGACGAACGCGCACCCAAGCGCGGTCGCCCCCCACACCCCGTAGGTGATCGCCCACCGGGTCTTCGGCAGGTGGTACAGGGCGTACCGCCAGACCGCCAGCGGGTCGAAGCACGACGGCTGCGCGTCATCGTCCCAGTGCTTGGCAGTCAGGCCGACGGCGATCGCGTGGCCGATCGCGTACAGCAGGAACCCGGCCAGCCCCTGGTAGCCGATCCACCACATCCGCAGGTCGGTCCGGTCGGGGACGAGGTCGCGGCGGAACGCGGTGGCGGCGACGATGGCCAGGCACCCCGCGGCCGCGAACACCAGGACGACCACGGCCTGGCGGACCCCGCCCTCCTCGGGCTCCAGCCCGCGTTGCGCTTGCTCCGAGTCGTACCCGCACCGCAGGCACCAGGACTTGAACCCCACGGTCAACTCCGCGCCACACCCGGGACAGGGGACGGTGTTGCTCGGTTTGGCCGGCTCGGCCGGCGCGGGCGCGAGGTCCGCCAGCAGCGGCCAGAGGAGGCGCACGTCCGGCAGCGGCGTCACGTCCACCGGCCGCGGCGCGTCCTCGTCGAACCCGTCCCACCGCTCGGTACGGACCGGGGCGTCGTCGGACGACGAGTAGCTGACCTGGCTGTCGTCGGTCGTCTGGACTGCCGAGTCCTCGTCGAACCGGCGGGCGGGCAAGGATGGGAGCGCCAGCGCCTCGGGCCGGCGGGGGACGACGAGTCGGTGAACGTCGGGCCGGAGTGAGTCGCGTGGCATGAGACACCTCGGGCCGGGCGGGCGCCTACGGGCTGCGGGCCGCCGGCAGGCGGAGAGATCGGGAGTCGGTGCGCGATGGGCGATGGTCGAGCGACCGTTGGGAAACTAGTTGCCACTGCCGGTCCGGTCAACCCGGCGGTGTGGGCAAAGGCGACAGTCGGGCGTCTGATGTCGGGAATTCGGCCAAATGCTCAGCAATCGTTCGCCTGAGACCGCACTTCTGTCGTGGGCAACGATTACTGGCTGAGCGCATTCCGTAGCGCGGCGTCCATCCGCTTCTCGCTGCCGGGGTCCACCCAGCACCAGTCGTGGAGGTTCGAGTCGCCCTCCTTCCAGGCGCGCTCGATCGGAATGTACCCCGGCCCGCACTCGCCGTAGCCGGCCACCACCACGAACGACTCCGGCCGCAGCTTCTGCGCAAGAAGCTGATACTCGACGTAGGACTCGGCCGGCAGCAGCGCCAGCACCGCCCCGCCCAGCTCCAGCACCGACAGGTCGATCGGCTTGCCGGCCTCGACCCGCTTGCGCCAGCTCAGGCCCAGTGCCGCGAGGCACCGGCCGAACGGCCTCGGGTCGTTCTTGAGCCGTGCGGTCAGTTCGTCGGCCGAGAACCCCTTCGACGACCGCGCCGCCAGCGTCAGCGGCACCGCCCGGAACGCCACGTCCCGCAGCGGCGTCCGCTTCGTCTCCTTCCACGCCGTCGTCATCGCCTTGTGGAGGCGGTCAGCGAGGACGGCTCGGTTGTCCGCGGCGCCGTCGTTGTACTTGCCGGCGGTGACGTTGCCGGAGCAGCCGGTGACGTACATCTGGACGACCCCGGGCGTGTCCGCCTGGCGGAGCCGGCGGGCCATGCCGACGAAGTCGGCCGAGACGCCGCCACGGCCGTAGTAGCTCATCGGGTGCGTGGCGTAGGCACTGAGCGTCAGGAGCGGCGTGTCGCCGTTCCAGAAGCTGAGCGTCTTGAGGTGCGGGTCGATGGTCCCCTCGTCGGCCGCCCGGACCTTCGGGTCGCGGGTGGCGCTCATCCGGTCGTACCGGACCCGCCCCGACTCGTCGATGTACCGCCGGTTGGAGGAGACCTTTTCGACCTTCGCCTGCCCGGTGCCGACGTGCGTGACCGGCCGGGGCTTTGCCGCCTTCGCCGCGGCCGCGACGCGCGCGACCGCCTTGGCATGGAACGCCGGGTCGCAGATCGACGCGCCGTTGCCGTACTTTCGCAGCAGTGCCTCGGCCTCCAGGTCCGCGACGGGCGCATCATGTTGATGCAGGCAGCAGACCATCACCCGCACCGGGTCGGTGCCGACCGCTTCCGCGATGGCTTTCCGCCACGCTTCGTAGGCGCCGTTTCGCAGCTCGCACCAGTCCACCGCGACGACCGCGACCGGCTTGCCGGCCCCGCGGAGCACGAACCCGTGCGCGAACAGCGGGTCGATGACCTCCTTCGCAGGCGCGATGCCGCCGCCCATGAGCGGATGGCCGAGCGGGCACGTCACCTCCGCGGAGAAGGTGCTGAGTGTGATCTTCGGCGGTTCGGCCGCCCCGGCGAGGCCGGCGAGCGGCAGTGCGGCGAGGGCTTCCCGGCGGGTGGGGTGGGGCATGAGGAACGAACCACAGAGTCACAGAGAACACAGAGGCAAGAGACACAGAGGAAGGCAGAAAGAATGTTTGAAGACAGAATACGGACATCCCGCCCTGCTTTCTGCCTTGAACCCTGTTTTCCCTCTGTGTGTCTTCCCTCGGTGTCCTCTGTGACTCTGTGGTTAGTTTCCGGCGCGGAACATCCAGTACAGGACCGTCTTGATCTCGAACGGCTTGAGGTCCGGCTTGAGCGACAGCACCCGGGCCGCGATCCCGGCGAGGTGCGGCGTGGCCCAACTGGTCGCCGGCTCGCGGGCGAACGGGCCGAGGTAGCCGCGGGCGTGCGCCTGGAACTCGATCTGCTCGCGCAGCTTGTACGCGAACCGCAGCGGGTCGTCGAACAACCCCTTATCCACGGAGATCAAGGGCGGCGCGAACGCCGCCGGGTAGCTGCGGGTCAGCGGGTGCTCGTTGTGGGCGGCCGCGAACACCAGCACGTCCTTGAAGTACGCCTCCTCGATCGCCTTATGCAGTTGCTGCCGCCGCGGGAGCTGTTGCAGCCGGTGCTCGGGGACGCCCAGCGACAGGTTAACCACCTTCACATTCCACACCTCGATGGCGTGGCGCAGGGCGGCGATGACCGTCTCGACCTCGCACGTCCCCTGCGGACCGAACACGTCGGCCGAGTACACCTTCACCCGCGGCGCCAGCGTCAGGATGATGTCGGCGACGGTGGTGCCGTGCGGCGACGACTGGTGGCCGTCGTAGGGCAAGGCGGTCGTGGTCCCCGGCCGGAACACCGCCCCTTCGATCGGGTGAATGGGCCGGCCGAGCTTGGCGAACTTCTCCTCCAGCACTGACCGCTCGACCCCGGAGTCGATGACGGCCACGGACACGCCCTCTCCGGTGGCCCGCGGGTCCTGGAGGATGCGGTCCGGCATCAGCTTGGCAAATATCTCGTCGAATACGGTCAATTCGGCCATGTCGGAAAAAACGAACCACAGAGTCACAGAGGACACAGAGGGAAGAAACACAGAGGAAGACAGAAAGAGAGTTTGAAGACAGCAGAGGGACATCACCCTGTCAGTGGCCCACAACCCTGTTTATCTCTCTGTGTTTCTTCCCTCTGTGTCCTCTGTGACTCTGTGGTTCGTTCCTCTTTCTTCAGTCCGTCCCGGTGATGCCGTCGAGCAGCTTGCGCAGGTCCTCGACCATCGTGACGCAATGTCGCACCGCCTCCGGGCCGTGGCGGACGGCCAGCACCCGCACCGCCTCGACCAACTCCAGCCCGGTGTCGGCGTCCGTCACCGCGTTCGGGTCGGCCGCCAGCCCCTGCTTGAGCCGGTCGAGGACCGCCTGCGGCGTCGGCTCCTCCGGCGAGTATGCTAGTGTCTTCGTCACGTTCTCGCTGCTGGTCAGCGCCGCCTGCACCGCGTCGAAGAGTAGACGTTGCGTCTGCCGTTCCGCGAGCGCCTGCCGCAATAGCTCCGCGCCGATGTCGGCGGCGGCGGCGACGAGCTTGCGGTCGTCGTCGGTGAATACCGGCTTGTCGAACAGTTCCAACACCACATGCGCCCCCGGCCCGACCCGCAGCGGCGCCGCCAGGATCGACCGCCGGTCTTTCTCGAACGACATCAACTCGACAGCGCCGGCGGACGCGGCGCCGAAGTCGTTCATCACCGCCGGCTCGTTCATGCTGACGACGCTGGCCGCCAACGAATTGCCGAATGGAACTGCCGGCGCAGGGATCGGCTTGCCGTCCGGCCCGTAGGCGAGGGTGCTGTCCGCGCCGTCGTGTTGCAGATGGCGGACGATCAGCACACCGTCAGCCGCGCCCGTGGACCGCAGCAGGAACCGGAATAGCGCGTGGACCGCGTCCGGCAGCGGCACCGGGTCGTTGAGCGCCGCCGCCCCGCGGACCAACGGCAGCACCTTCTCAACCGTCTCGCGGAACGCCGCGAGGCTGGCGTTGAGTTCGCGCTGCCGCTTGGCCGGGCGGATTCGGTCGAGCTG
>DASSAT010000288.1:0-13975 GCA_035699305.1 Fimbriiglobus sp.
GTCCCGAGGGTGCCCCCATGTCTACCCGCACCGAGCCGGTCGCCACCGCCGACCGGCGGACCGCCGCGCCGGTCCCGACCCGCTCCGATCCGACCCCGACGCCCGCTCTGGTCCGCCGGCGGGCCGCGGCCCGCATGGTCGGGATGGGGCTGTCTACCTTCGACCGCGCCGACGTGGCCGGGCTGGTCCCGGCCGGCCGGTGGGTCCGCGGCTGCAAGCTCTGGAGCGTCGCCGAACTGGAGGCGTGGGCCGACCACGGCTGCCCCGACCGAAAGACGTGGGCGCCGATCTGGGCCGCGATGCTGACCGGCCGCCGAACGACGCAGCGGAAGTGACACCGCGGTGTCACTGACTCACTCGCCCGCCAACGGACCGCGGACCGGCCCACCCTACGACGGACGGCCGGCCCGCGGGAAAGGAACTAACCGTGGCCAGCGTAGCACACCCGCGGGGCGGTGGGAGAAGTCGGTTGCCGGACAGGTGTATCCGAGTCACCCGTGCCCGCCCGTGCCCGATCTGCCACAAGCCCGACTGGTGCCTCATCCGAGAGGACGGCTCCGGCGCCATCTGCACGCGCACGAAGAGCGACAAGTGCTGCGGTGATGCCGGCTGGCTGCACCGGCTGGCCGAACCCGTCCGGGTGCCGACCGGGCCGAAGCCGGCACCGGCCCGGCCCGCGGCGGACATCGCGGCCGAAGCCCGGCGGTGTGCCGACCGGATGAAGCCGGACGACCGGGCGCTACTCGCGGACTGGCTCCGGCTGCCGGTCGATGCGCTGGCCATTCTCCCGTTGCTCGGGTTCCGGCCGGACGACCGGAACGGCCCGTGCTTCACGTTCCCCGAGTGCGACGCGACCGGGGCGCTGATCGGCATGACCCGACGGTATGCGGACGGGGCGAAGTCGGCGATCCACGGGAGCCGGCGGGGGCTGACCCTGCCCGACGGGTGGCGCGACCGGCCCGGCCCGGTGTTCGTCGTGGAAGGCGCATCGGACACGCTGGCGATGACCCGGGCCGGGCTGGCGTGCGTCGGCCGACCGTCTAACACCGGCGGCGCGGCGATGCTGGCCGACCTGTTCCGCGAGCTGCCCCCCGACCGGCCCGTCGTCGTCGTCGGGGAGAACGACAGCAAGCCCCACGGCGCGTGGCCGGGGCGGGACGGGGCGCGGCACGTGGCCGCGGAACTCGCCCGCCGGCTCGGACGCCCGGTGTCGTGGGCGCTGCCGCCGGCCGACGCGAAGGACGCGCGGGACTGGCTGACGGCCGACGCCCGCGGTCGGGCCGGCTGGCCGGCCCGCGGGAAGGAGCTGCGGGAGAAGCTGACCGGCGCCGCGGTAGCGGTCGCGCCGTCCCCCGAGCTGACCCGCGGCGCGGGCGCGGGCCCGTCGGTGCCCGTCATCGTCACCGGCACCGACGAATACCGGGTGAACGCGGAGGCTGCCGCGGCCCTGGGGTCGGGGCCGGACGTTTACTGTCGGGGCGGGGTGCTTGTGGAAGTGGTCGCGCCGGACGCCCCGGGCGCCGACCCGATCGTGCGCGAGCTGTCGCCGCCGCTGTTGCGCGAACGACTCTCCCGGTGCGCCCGCTGGGTGACGGTGGACACCAGAGGCGAACACCCGAGCCACCCGCGGGACTGGTGTGTGTCGGCGCTGCACTCCAACGGCCGGCGGGAGGGCGTGCGCCGGCTCGAAGCGGTGGTCACGTACCCGGTGTTCGTGCCGGACGGTTCGGTGCTCTGCCGGAACGGTTACGACCGCGCGTCCGGGCTACTCGTCTCCATGCCGCCGGAGCTGTCGGTCCGCGTGCCCGACCGTCCGAGCAAGCGGGACGCGGCCGCGGCCGTCCGGGTGGTCCTCGACGTAGTGTCCGACTTCCCGTTCGTCACGATGGCCGACCGGTCCGCGTGGCTGGCCACGCTGCTCACCCCGTTCGCCCGGCCCGCGTTCGTCGGGCCGGCCCCGTGGTTCCTGAACGACGGCAACGTGCGCGGCATCGGCAAGGGGTTGTTGATGTCCGTCACCGCCATCATCCTCACCGGCCAGCCGTTCGCGGCCACGGCCTACCCCGCCGAGCGGGAGGAGCTGCGGAAACTCATCACGACCGCGGCGCTGCACTGCGACCGCTTCCTCTTCTTCGACAACCTGTCCGGGCCGGTTGGGAACGCCACGCTGGACGCGGCGCTGACCACCGACCGATGGAATGACCGGCTGTTGGGCGGGAACCGCCGGTACGACGGCCCGCTGCGCATGACGTGGTACGCGACCGGGAACAACGTCCAGTTGCAGCGGGACACCCCCCGGCGGGTGTGCCGGATACGGATGGAGTCCGCCGCGGAGCGCCCGGAAGAGCGGACCGACTTCCGCTACCCCGACCTGCTCGCGCACGTCGGCCGCGAACGGGGCCAACTGCTGTCGGCCGCGCTCACCGTCCTCCGCGCGTGGCACGCCGCGGGGCGGCCGACGCACGGACTGCCGGGCTGGGGGTCGTATGAGGGTTGGTCGGCGGTGGTACGCGAGGCGCTGGTGTACGCCGGGCTGCCTGACCCGGGCGAGACAAGGCCCCGGCTGCGGGCGGACACCGACCGGGACGCGGCCGTCATGCTGGCCGTGTTTGCCGGGCTGGACCAACTCGACCCCCGCGGCCGCGGGCTGACCGCGGCCGAGATCATCGGTCGCGTGGACCGGCTGCCGGCGAAGGCCCCGCGCTGGCGGGCCGACCTCCGCGCGGCCGTCGATGAGCTTTGCGACGGGGGGCCGGACAGCGCCCGGCTCGGCTTCCAGTTCCGGCACTTCCGGGGTCGGAACTTCGGCGGTCGGATGCTGGACGTGGCGTCTGCACCACAAGGTATCAACCGCTGGGTGGTGCGCGCCGTACCGGCCGGGGGGTACGGCCCGGACCGGGAATGATGCCCACCATGCCCACCATGCCCACCGGTGGGCATGGTGGGCATGGTGGGCATGTTTCCCACCCAGAGGGGAAAATGGGGGGTCTGTGTGCGCAACGTGAACGCATGAACACAACGCGGCTACTGACCCGGCACGCCGCGGCGGCCGCCGGGTATACTTTCCCTGCCTTTGGCCGGTGATCCCGGCGGCGGGTGTGACCTGAGAACCGCACCCCCCGCCGGCCCGGCCGTTCTCAGAGAGGTTCCTGTCATGGCACGCCCTTTCAAGAAGCTCAAGTCCTGCCCGCTCCCGCCGATCCCGACGATCGTCACCCGCCGCGGCCGGCGGTGCGTCAAGCTGACCGAGGGCGGGCGGCCCGTGTACCACCTGCTGACCCGGGACGGCACCAAGTACCTCAAGCGGTCGAAGAAGTGGTACGGGAAGTACCGCGACGCCGACGGCCGCGTGTGCTGCGTGCCGCTGTCGCCCGACAAGGCCGCGGCCGAGATGTTGCTGGCGGACATCATCAAGCGGGTGGAGCGGGAGCGGGCCGGGATCATCGACCAGTTCGCCGACCACCGCAGGGTTCCACTCGCCGACCACATCGAAGCCTACCGCCGGTCCTTCGCCGAGAAAGGGCACACCGGGCGACAGGCCGAACAAGCGACCGCCCGGTGCCGGGCCGCGTTCGACGAGTGCGGGTTCGTGTTCCTCGGCGACCTGGACGCCGAGGCCGTCGGGGCGTGGCTCGCCGCGCGGCGCGGGCTGACGAAGGCGGACGGCGGGATCGGACACCAGACGAGCAACCACTACACGACCGCGGTGAAGGCGTTCGGCAACTGGTGCGTTCGGACCGATCGGCTTCCGGTCAACCCGTTCCGGCACCTGACGAAACTGAACGTCGATGTCGATGTCCGCCACGAGCGCCGCGACCTGTCCGCGGAGGAGTTCGACGCGCTGGTTGAAGCCGCCCGGTCGGGGGAACCGTTCCGCGGACTTCCCGGGCCGGACCGGGCGATGCTGTACACCGTGGTCAACTTCACCGGGCTGCGGGCGTCGGAGCTGGCGTCGCTCACCCCCGAGTCCTTCGACCTGACGGCGGACGCGCCGACCGTGACGGTCGAGGCGGCTTACAGCAAGCACCGGCGACAGGACACGCTACCCGTCCACCCGGGCTTGGCCGCGCGGCTTCGCTCGTGGCTGGCGGACAGGCCCGGGGGCGAGCGGCTCTGGCCGGGGAAGTGGGCAGAGCACTTCGAGGCGGTGGACCTCATCAAGAAGGACTTGGCCGCGGCGCGTGCCGCCTGGGTCAAGGCTGGCGACTCGGCGGAAGAGCGCGACCGGCGCGATCGGTCCGATTTCCTGGCGTACAGGGATCACTCCGGGCGCGTGGCCGACTTCCACTCACTCCGGCACACCTTCATCACCCGGATCGTCCGGGCCGGGGTGAACCCAAGGGACGCGAAGGAGCTGGCCCGGCACTCGACCATCACGCTGACGATGGATCGCTACGCCCACGTCGGGTTGCGGGACATGGCCGCCGCGGTCGCCCGCCTGGATGGCCCGACCGACCCCGAACCGCAGCGCCTCCGGGCGACGGGGACCGATCCGACCCCGACGGCCGGACCGCCCCACAAGCGCCCCACAATTCCGGGCGCCGCGGGGAAGGGTGGTGAGCGGCCGGGATGCACCACGGATGCACCTCAGGATGCACCTGTGCGCGAGAACGGGAGGGGAAGATCGAAGACGGGTGACGACGTTCGACCGCCGGACGGTTCGCCGCAAGATCGGACGCTGAGGGTGTTTGACGGCGGGGAAGGACAAGAGAGGAGAGTACACCTGGAAGGATTCGAACCTTCAACCTTCGGTTCCGTAGACCGATGCTCTATCCAGTTGAGCTACAGGTGCGTCTGTCATACCGCGCGTCATCCTATTCGTGGTCGGGTGGGGTGTCAACTTGGCCCGGGACTTGAGTGAATTCGGCAGGAATCGCCCCGCACCCGCCGCCCGACCGTCCCGCTGTGTCGGGTCTGCCGGTTCCCGGCGACGGGGGGGTTGTGACAGGCGGTCCGGGGACCGGGAGGGTCTTTCGGGTCGGTCCGGGTTCGCCGAACGGACGGAAATGGCGATCAAAGTATGGCAACGCCGATCCGCCCGCCGCACCGGCGCGGTCCCGGGTTCAAGGAGGAACGAAAGTGAAGTTGCGTAAGCTCTACCCGCTGGCCGCCGCCCTGGGCGTGTGGGTCGGCGGTCCATCCGTGGCCGCGGATAAGGCCAAGCCGGCCCCGTCCGCTGCCGCCACGCTGGCCGCCAACCAGAAGCTGGCCGACGCGATCGCCGACCGGCTGTCCGCCACCGGCACGGTCGCCGGCGCCGACGTCAGTTTCCGCACCGAGGCGGGCGTCGTCACTGTCACTGGCATGTGCCGGGACGCCGCCCAGAAGCGGGCGATCATGCAGGTCGTCCGGGTCGTCCCCGGCGTCAAGATGGTCCGCGACGGGGTGAAGGTCGGCAGTGTGATGCAGGCCCAGGCGACCCTGCCGATGGGGCCGGCCGCGACCGTGCCGCCGGTTGGGGTGCCGCCGGGGGCCGTCGGTCCGGCCATCGAGCCGGCACCGGTGGGCCACCCGGGGATGGGGCCGGCCGACGGGTTCGCCCCGCCGTTGCCGCCGCACGCCTGGCCGACTTACGCCCCGTACAACAACGTCTCCCGGGTCGCCTACCCGCAGGCCTACCCGTACAACGCGTTCCCGTTCATCGGGCCGTTCTACCCCTTCCCGAAGGTCCCGCTCGGCTGGCGCTCCGTGTCGCTGGAGTGGGAGGACGGGCACTGGTGGCTCGGCCGCAAGTCGGCCCCGTACGACTACTGGCGGGTCCGGTTCTGGTAAGCTGCTTGATCTTGTAGGGTGGGCCGAGTCTTCGAGGCCCACCGTCTGCCGAATGGTGGGCCTCGAAGACTCGGCCCACCCTACAAGCCCGAGCATGATGAGAGATGAGTGGAGTTTTCCTTCTCAACTTGTGACGGCCGTTCCCGGGCGCTCTTCACTCGTCACTCATCACCCATAACTCATCACCATGGTTTCCGCCGCCCCGAAAACGCCGGCCACCTGGCCGGAGGTGCTCTTCACCGCCGCCACCCGGGCCGCCGGGTTGTTCATCCTCACCCTAGTCGCCGGGTTGGTCGTCGTCCTCGTCTGGGAGTCGCTGCCGGCGCTCAAGAACGCCGGCACATTCCACCTGTTCACGAGCGCCGAGTGGGACCCGAAGCCGGCCAGCGCGGCGGCCCCGCCGACGTTCGGCTCGCTGGCGTTCGTCTACGGCACCGTCGTCACGTCCATCATCGCCATGCTGATCGCCGTGCCGCTCGGGGTGGCGTCGGCGGCGTTCCTCTCCGAGATCGCCCCCGGCTGGCTCAAGAAGACCGGGGCGTTCCTGATCGAGTTGCTGGCCGCGATCCCGAGCGTGGTCTACGGGTTCTGGGGGCTGTTCATCCTCGCTCCGGCGGTGGCGGGCCTCTTCGACCTCGTCGGCGGCCCGGCCACGGGCGGCAACGGCATCCTCGCCGCCGGGCTGATCCTGTCGATCATGATCCTGCCGTACATCACGGCCATCAGCTTCGACGTCTGCCAGGCGGTGCCGCGGTCGCAGCGCGAGGGGTCGCTGGCCCTCGGGGCGACGCGCTGGCAGACCATCCGCAACGTGGTGCTGCCCTACGCCCGGCCGGGGATCGTCGCCGCGTGCTTCCTGGCGCTGGGCCGGGCGCTGGGCGAGACGATGGCCGTCACCATGCTCATCGGCAACCAGGCGACCGTCAGCCTCTCGCCGTTCGCCCTGGGTGACACCATCGCCAGCCGGATCGCCAACCAGTTCAACGAGGCCGACACCCCCGAGTTCCGGGCGGCGCTGGTCGCACTGGGGCTGGTTCTGCTGCTGGTGACGGCGGCGTTCAACCTGGTCGCCCGGCTGATGCTCGCCCGGCTGACCCGGGGGCCGAAGGCCGGGCCGTCGGCGGCGGTCGCGGTCCCGGGCGCGCCGGACGAGTTCGAGGAGCGGCTGCCACCCCCGCCGGCGCCGACCGGCCCGGCGCGGTCGTGGGCGGTCGGCTGGAATCGGGTGATGACCGGCGTCCTCGGCACGGGGTTCGTGCTGACGGTGGTGCCGCTGTTTTTGATCCTCGGGTACATCACGGCCCGCGGGGTGTCGGCGCTGGACGAGACGCTGTTCACCCACCGCGGCCGGCCGGCGATGACGGCCGGGCAGTTCGAGCAGTACAAGGCGTGGCAGCGCGACGAGGCGGAGCGGCCGACCAACGAGATCGGCCGGCCGGTCAAGCGCGGCGGGCTGGGACACGCGATGCTCGGCAGCCTGATGATCGTCGGGCTGGCGACCACGCTGGCCGTCCCGCTCGGGCTGATGGGGGCGATCTACCTGGCCGAGGCGCGGCGGTCCCCGACCGCCAACGTGGTCCGGTTCGTCACGGAACTGCTCGGCGGGGTGCCGTCGATCGTGATCGGCATCTTCGCCTACGCGGTGCTGGTCTACCCGTTCTGGGCGCCGGGTGAGAAGTGGGGCTTTAGCGCCTGGGCCGGGGCGTTCGCCCTGGCGGTGATGATGATCCCGATCGTGGTCCGGTCGGCCGAGGAGTCGATGAAACTGGTCCCGGACGCGATCCGCCACGCCAGCTACGCGCTGGGGGCCAACCGGATGCAGACGACCCTGCGGGTGGTCGTGCCGGCGTCGCTGTCGGCGGTCGTGACCGGCATCTTCCTGGCGGTCGGGCGGATCGCCGGCGAGACGGCGCCGCTGCTGTTGACCGCGGGCAACTCCGACTTCTGGCCGGGGTCGCCGGCGGAGCAGACGGCGTTCCTGCCGGGGTACATTTACAACTACTCCCGCAGCCCCTACGCCGACTGGCAGGAGCAGGCGTGGGGCGGCACCCTGGTACTCTTGACGTTCGTCATGCTGGTGAACGTCGGCATCCGGCTCTTGGCCGGTAAGCGGACCGTGGCCGCGTCACGGGGCGATTAGTGTCAGTGCCAGTGTCGGTGTCAGTGGAAGCAGCGACACCGGATACTGTCTTCCCACTGACACCGACACTGGCACTGGCACTGCTCATGTTCTGGCGCCTCTTCCTGACCTATCTGCTCCTCGTCGCGGCGGCCGTCGGGCTGGTCGGGGGGCTGGTGTTGCAGCGGGTGGATGACCCCTGGGGACTGGTGCGGGATGTGGCCGCCGCCGTCGCGCTGATCGTCGTGCTGGCGGTCGGGTCGGCGTACCTGCTGGCCCGCCGGTTTGCCCGCCCGCTGGTCGAGCTGACCGGCGGCGCCGAGCGGCTGGCCGAGGGGGACTTCGGCCACAAGATTCATCCGGTCGGCAGCCGGGAGGTCCGCGCCCTGGCCCAGTCGTTCAACGCCATGACCGACCGGCTGGCCGCCACCTTCGCCGAGTTGGCCCACGACCGCGAGCAACTCCGCACCGTCCTCTCCGGCATGGTCGAAGGAGTCGTGGCGTTCGACGCCGACCAGCGGGTGCTCTTCGCCAACGACCGGGCCGCGCAGCTGCTGGAGTTCCCGCCGGACCAGGCAGTCGGCCGCCGGCTCTGGGAGGTGACGCGGCAGCGCGCCGTGCAGGAGCTTGCGGACAAGGCGCTGGGCGGGGCCGGGCCGGTCCGCGCGGAGTTGGACTGGAAGGGGCCGGGCGACCGCAGCCTGGCCGTGTACGTCTCCCGCTTGCCGGGGCCGGGGTTGCCGGGCGCGGTGATGGTGCTGCACGACATCTCCGAGATACGCCGACTCGAACGACTCCGGCAGGACTTCGTCGCCAACGTCTCACACGAGTTGAAGACCCCGCTGGCCAACATCAAGTCGTCGGTCGAGGTGCTGCTCGACGGCGCGGTCGAGGACCCGGCGGCGCGCGGCCTCTTCCTGGACCAGATCGACGAGCAGGCGGTGCGGCTGGATGCGCTCATCAGGGACTTATTGAGCCTGGCGCGGATCGAGGGCGGGTCGGCCGGGCTGGAGTTCCGATCCGTGCCGGTCGAGGACGCGGTGCACGGCTGCCTGGATCGCCACCGCACCCGGGCCGAGGCGAAGCGGCTGACGCTCGACGGGGTGGCGCTGGCCGGCTGTCCGCCGGACCTGGCGGTGTGGGCGGACGAGGAGGGGCTGGCGCAGGTGCTCGACAACCTGGTGGACAACGCCATCAAGTACACGCCCGCTGGCGGCCGGGTGACGGTCCGCTGGGAGGTGGCGCCGCGGCAGGTATGCCTGGAGGTGGCGGACACCGGCATCGGCATCCCGGAACGGGACCAGCCGCGGGTGTTCGAGCGGTTCTACCGGGTGGACAAGGCGCGCAGCCGGGAGCTGGGCGGCACCGGGCTGGGGCTGGCGATCGTCAAGCACCTGACGCAGGCGATGGGCGGCACCGTGCAGGTCACGAGCGAGGTCGGCCAGGGGACGACGTTCCGCGTCTGCCTGCCGCGGGCGACTCGGGGGTAGAATTCGACATGCCCCACCACGGCGAATGCAAGCCTCCCGGCGGTAAGCTGGTCGCCGTCGATTTGGAAGTCGTCGTCGGCCGGCTCGCCGCGGTCCGTATCCGCGGCGACTTCTTCATCCACCCCGAGCCATCCGCCAAGCCGACGCTCGACGCCATCGCCGCCGGGCTGACCGGCGCCCCCGCCGACCTGGACACCCCGGCGCTGGCCGCCCGGGTCCGGGCCGCGGTGCCGTTCGGCGTCGAACTGATCGGCACCTCGCCCGAAGCGGTCGCGGTGGCCGTCCGCCGGGCGGTCGGGCTGAGCGATGAGCTTCGAGCGGTGAGCCGTGAGCCAGAAGACCCGGCTGTCCTGCTCACCGCTCACCGCTCACCGCTCACCGCTCGTCACATCGGCTCATTCACCGCCGACGAGATCGACCGCCTCACCGCCGGCTGGAAAGCGCTGCCCTGGCGGCTGATCCCGGAGCGGCCGCTGCCGCCGGCGCTCAACGTGGCCCTCGACGAGGTGTTGGCGGACCGGGTGGCGAAGGGGGCCTGCCCGCCGACGTTACGCTTTTGGAGGTGGTCGGGTCAGGCGGTCATCATCGGCCGCTGCCAGTCGGTGGCGAACGAGGTGGACCGAGACGCGGCGAACGCGATGGGCGTGCAGGTGGTCCGCCGGCTGACCGGCGGCGGGGCGATGTTCCTGCAACCGCACGGGGCGATCACGTACTCGCTGGTCCTGCCGGAGTCGGCGATGGCGGGCCTGAGCATCCGCCAGAGCTACGAGGTGTGCGAGGCGTGGGTGATCCGCGGGCTGCGGTCGCTGGGGGTGGACGCGCACCACGTCCCGATCAACGACATCGCGTGTTCGGAGGGGAAGATCGGCGGCGCGGCCCAGGCCCGTCGGCGCGGGGTGGTGCTGCACCACACGACCATCGCCTACGACATGGACCCCGGCGAGATGGTGAAGGTGCTGCGGATCGGCCGCGAGAAGTTGCGGGACAAGGCGACCCCGAGCGCCGCCAAGCGGGTCAGCCCGCTGGTCCGCCAGACAGGTCTGGCGCGGGACGAGATCGTGCGCCACCTGTTCGAGACGTTCCGCGCGACCTTTGGCGGCGACGCGGGCGAGGTCACGGCCGAGGAGTTGGCCGAGGCGGAGCGGCTGGTCGCGGAGAAGTACGCCAACCCGACCTGGACGCACGAGTTCGCGTGATCGTCCGGCCCGGGACCGGTTTCCCGTTTGGCACGCTGGCGGTTCGGACGATACACTGAGGGTCATCCCGCCGGACCGCCCGTCCCACCGCCGGACCCGCGATGCGAACCGCACTCCCCGCCCTGCTTATCGCGCTCGGCTTCGCCTCGCGGCTAAACGCCGACGAACCGGTGTCGTTTACTAACGACGTGATGGCGGTCCTGTCCCGGGCCGGGTGCAACGCCGGGGCGTGTCACGGCAACTTCAACGGCAAGGGCGGCTTCCGCCTGAGCCTCCGCGGCCAGGACCCCGGCGCCGACTTCGTCACCCTCACCCGCGACATGCTCGCCCGCCGCACCGACCCGGCCCGGCCCGCCGAGAGCCTCATCCTCAAGAAGCCCACCGGGCAAGTCCCCCACGAAGGCGGCGTCCGGTTCTCCGATCGCAGTACCGAGTACGCCGTACTGCGGACCTGGATCGCCAGCGGCTGTCGGCCAGACGCCGCGGGACTGCCGAGGCCGGTGAAACTCGACGTCACCCCGACCCGCCAAGTCCTCGTCGATCCCGCGGACCGCGTGACGCTCTCCGCGGTCGCGCACTTCTCCGACGGCAGCCGGCGCGACGTGACGGCCCTCGCCACGTTCGAGCCGACTAGCGTCGGCGTCGCCGCGGTCCGCCCGACCGGCGAAGTCGTCCGCGAGCAGCCGGGCGAGTTGGTCGTGCTGGTGCGCTACCTCGACTTGCAGGTGCCGGTGCGGCTGGCGTTCCTGCCCGCCCGGCCGGTGCCGGACCTGTCGCGCGTGCCGGTGAACAACGAGATCGACCGCCTCGTCCTGGCCCAGTGGAAGGAACTGCGGCTCGCGCCGTCAGGGCTGTCGGCGGACCCGGTGTTCATCCGCCGGGCGTACCTCGACGCCTGCGGCATCACCCCGACCGCTGCCGAGGTGCGTGGGTTCCTGGCGGACAAGTCGCCGGACAAGCGGGCGAAGCTCATCGACAAGCTGCTTAATCGGCCGGAGTTCGCCGCGTACTGGGCGCAGAAGTGGTCGGACCTGCTCCGCAACGAGGAGAAGTCTCTCGACAAGAAGGGCGTGCAGGTCTTCCACCGCTGGATCAAGGCGTGGATCGCCGGGGACAAGCCGCTCAACGAGTTCGCGCGTGCGATCCTGTGCGCCCGCGGCAGCACCTACGCGAACCCGCCGGCCAACTTCTACCGGGCGGTCCGCGACCCGCTCGTTCGGGCCGAGTCGGTCGCCCAGGTGTTCCTCGGCCTGCGGGTTGGCTGCGCGAAGTGCCACAACCACCCGTTCGACCGCTGGACGCAGGACGACTACTTCGGCTTCGCCGCCCTGTTCGCCCGGGTGGACTACCGCGTCCTGGCGAACGACCGCCGCGACCGGCTCGACAAGCACGAGTTCGTCGGCGAGCAGGTCGTCTTCACGGACCCCGGCAAGGAGCTTAAGCACCCCCACGGCGGCGACGCGGTGCCGCGGTTCCTCGGGGCCGCGACGCCGGACCTGACCGGCCGGGCCGACCGGCTCGGGGCGCTGGCCGACTGGGTCGCGGACCCCAAGAATCCGTTCTTCGCGCGCGCCCAGGTCAACCGCGTCTGGTATCACCTGCTCGGCCGCGGGCTGGTGGACCCCAATGACGACTTCCGCACGTCCAACCCCGCGTCCAACCCGCCGCTTTTGGACCACCTGGCGGCGGTGTTCGCGGACGGCGGCTACCGACTCAAGCCGCTGGTCCGCTACGTGATGAACTCGCGGACGTACCAGCTCGCGTCGTCGCCGAACAACTCCAACGCCGCCGACGAGGCCCACTTCGCGCGGGCGATCGTCAAGCCGCTGGAGGCGGAGCAGTTGCTTGACGCCCTGACGCGGGTGATCGGCGCGCCGGTGAAGTTCCCCGGCTACCCGGAGGGGATGCGGGCGGGGGAGGTGCCGGCCCCACCGCAGTCGGGCCGCCGCAACGTGGATACGATGGGCACCCGGTTCCTGAAGGTGTTCGGCAAGCCGGACCGGCTGCTGACCTGCGAGTGCGAGCGGAGCGAGGACGCCGGCATGTTCCAGGCGTTCCAACTCCTCACCGGCGAGCTGGTGCATTCGCTGCTGCGCGACCCGGATAACCGCATCGGCAAGCTGATCGTCGCGGGCAGGTCCGATGCGCAGATGCTCGACGAGTTCTATCTGGCGGCGCTGGCCCGGCCGCCGAGCGAGACGGAGCGGGTGCAGTTGTTGACCTACGTCGAAGGTGCGAAGGACCGCCGCGCCGCGTGGGAAGACGTGGTGTGGGGGCTGGTGAACGCGAAGGAATTCCTGCTGCGGCGGTGAGATGCGAGGCGAGATTAGCTACGATCTTGCGATGGAAGCGGACATGGACTTCGTGGAGGGGTGTTACCGCCTTCCCGGACAGGACTGGCAGGTGTTCGTCTTCTCCCGGTCCCGGACGGTCGGCGAACCGGCGTGGCGAACATCGACCTGGGAGAGTGGCGCCACGGGCGTTTCGGTGGATTACCCACGCGAGGGGACTCTCGATAAACGGGCGGTAGAGACTGTGATGTCACAGGCGACTGTTGTTACGGAATGGGTTGAAACTCTCGGACCGGACTCGATGCAGCTGCGGTGATTCCGATGCCCGCCTTGCGGCCCCAACGGGGCCACCGGTAATAGCCAGGGGTGAAACCCCTGGATCCGGCCCAGAAATGATCTGTAGCCCCAACGGGGCGACCCTGCGACGAACGGGTCGCCCCGTTGGGGCTGCCAGAATACACGACATCGTTACCAGGGGTTTCACCCCTGGCTATTACCGGACGCCCCGTTGGGGCGACAGACGGGGGATTGCGGCATGATTCGTACCTCTATGTCGCGTCGGGCCGCGATCCGCGTCGGCGGCGCCTCCTTGTTCGGGCTGTCCTTCCCGCAGTTCCTCGCGGCCGCCGAGCGGTCCCGGGACAAGGCCCGCGTCAAGTCCGTCATCCTGCTGTACCAGTGGGGCGGCCCCGGCCAGCACGAGACCTTCGACATGAAGCCGGACGCCCCGGACAAGGTCCGCGGCTGGTTCAAGCCGACGCAATCCAAAGTCCCCGGCGTCCACGTCTGCGAGAAGCTGCCGAAGATCGCCGAGATCACCGACAAGCTCTGCGTCGTCCGGTGCATGGCGCACACGAAGCCGATGAAGAACCACAACTCGGCCGGGTACTACAGCCTCACCGGCGTCGCCCCGCCGACCGACGACCAACGGCTGCGCGACTCGACCGACCTGTTCCCGGCTTACGGCAGCATCGTCAGCAAGCTCGCCCCGGCCCCGGCGGGTGCCGCCACGTTCGTCAGCTTCCCGCACGTCATCGCCGACGGCTCCATCACCCCGGGCCAGCACGCCAGCTTCCTCGGCAAGACGCACAACCCGCTCTTCGTCGG
>DASSAT010000289.1:0-8061 GCA_035699305.1 Fimbriiglobus sp.
AGGGAGCGGTCCGCGCCAACCGCTCCCTGACGGTCGCGGCTCGGATCAGACCCCCGGTGGGTCGGCGCCCGCAGAGCCGGGCTTGACCCACCCGACGAGACGGCCGTGCCGGCCCGGAAAAACCCGCACCGCCAATCCGGGCAACACCTTCCACCGTCGTAACGATGTGGCGCGTCAGACTAGCCCTCCCGGCCCGGTCCGCCGTCGCGGTCTGGTTGCGCCAACCGGACCGGTTGGGTCCGTGGCGGGGCGCCGGTTTGCCCGCGCCGCGGGGCGGTTCGCCCGCCCGGCCGCGGCTCGTGATTTAAGCTTAACCTGAACAAAACCCGAAGGTTCTGCCGGCCGGCCGGGCCGCTCCGGTCGGCCGGGTTGTAATACAGCCCGGGGTCAGCCGGTCAACGCATTCTCCCATCCGGGTCTTGCACTGCGAGCCGGGTTCGCAGCGACGCCGTCGGAGGTAGCTACCGTGGCAGGGAACAATCGGCGTTCGTCGAAGGTCGTCTGGGGCCGGGCCGTCCGCCGCGGCCTGCGGATCGAGCAACTCGAAGACCGGCTCGCCCCGGCGATCATCCAGGACGGCATCCCGAACTGGCTCTCGGCCGGTCCGGCCCCGGCCATCAACGGGTCGCCGACCGGCATGGGCAACAACCCGGACACCGGGGCGGTCGAGGCCGTCTCCCCCCACCCGACCGACCCGAACGTCCTGTTCGTCGGCGGGGTCAACGGCGGCGTCTGGCGGACGTTCAACGCCACCGACCCGAACCCGACCTGGACGCCGCTGACCGACCAGCTGCCGTCGCTGTCGATCGGGTCCACGGACCTCAACCCGGCCAACCCGAACCAGCTGATCGTCGGGATCGGGGCGCTGTCGGCGGCCGGGGGGGTGTCCGGCGACCTGATCGGGGTGGTGTACACCGAGAACGCCCTGGCCTCGACGCCGGCGTTCCAGGTGTTCGGCGGCATCCTCGCCGGGAATACGTTCCGGGCGGTGATCGCCCGCAACGGGTATCTGCTGGCGGCCGGGTCCGGCGGGCTGTTCCGCAGCACCAACCAGGGCGCCTTTTGGACCCAGATCGACGGGTCGGCGACGCTGCCGGCCGGGCGGCTCTTCGACGCGGTGGCCGACCCGGGCGACCCGAAGCGGGTGTACGTGGTCGGCCCGAACGGGGTGTTTCGCACCGAGGACATCACCGCCCCGGTCCCGCAGTGGTTCAACGCCACCGACGCGCTCAACCGGGTCGATGCCAACACCATCAACGCCAAGATCGCCATCCACGACAGCCCGGGGACCAACGTCGTCTATCTGGCGGCCGCCAACGTCGCCCCGGACCCGTCTCAGGCCCAGATCACCGTCACCTGGTCGGTCAACGGCGGGGCCAACTGGACGGAGATGGACGAGGCGGTCACCCTGGCCGCCGCCTGGGCGGTCACCGACGCGACCAACGCCTCGCCGATCCAGATCACCGTCGGCGGCGCGATCGACCACGGGATCAACACCGGCGACCGGGTGCTCGTCGAGGGGGTGCAAGGGAACCCCGGGGCCAACGGCGTCTGGACGGCGACCCGGACCAGTGCCACCGCCATCACCCTGAACGGGTCGTCCGGGACCGGCACGTACACCGGCGGCGGGTCGGTGCGAGAGATCTTCGGCGTCGCCCCCGGCGGGCAGGCGGACATCCACTTCGCCCTGGCTGCCGATCCGGTCAACCCGAACCTGGTCTACCTGTCCGGCGACCGGCAGGAGAGCCCGTTCCCGACCTCGTCCGGGGCCAGCGCCTTCACCGGCAACATCATGCGCGGCGACCGGTCCCAACCCGCCGGGGCCAACGCCTTCGCCCCGTCGGCCCAGTGGGACCCGATCACCAACAACGGGGCGCTCAACAACGGCGCCCCGCACGCCGACTCCCGGCATCTGGTGTTCGACGCCCAGAACAACCTGCTGGAGGGGGACGACGGCGGGGTGTACCGGCGACTCGACCCGCGGACCCTGACCGGCGCCTGGGTGTCGGTCAACGGCGACCTGGACCTCGGCCAGTTCTACCGGGTCCAGCTCGACACCGTTAACAACGTCATCTTCGGCGGCGCCCAGGACACCGGCAGCCTGGAGCAGCTCGACGGGTCCGGGCCGGCCGGCAACACCGTCTGGAACACCGCCCTGGGCGGGGACGGCTTCTGGCAGGGGGTGGACAACACCGGCAAGCAGGTATTCGGGAACACCTTCCGGTACATGATGGGTAACACCGTCGAGTCATTCTCCCGCCGGGAGTTCGACAACGCCAACAAGCTGGTCGGCAGCCAGCAGGTGATTCTGGGGTCCCCGGCCAACCCGAACAAGCTGGGCGACGGGCTGGACGCGGCCGACAAGGGGTCGTTCGGGGTCAACATCTTCACCCTGAACTCGATCGACGGCCGGCTGATGATGCTCGGGATCAACAAGCTCTACGAGGACAACAATATTGATCCGGCGCTGGGCCGAGCCGGGGACGTGATCGCCAACATCACCCCGACGAACTTCAAGGGCCGGACCACGTCGATCGTCTACGGCGGCAAGCAGAACGGGGTCGGGCTGACCCGGGTGTCGTGGGTGGGGACCGACGCCGGCCAACTTTGGCAGCGGCCGGCGTCCGGTGGGTTCTTCGAGATTACCAACCTGCCCGGGGCCGGATCGGTGGACTCCATCGTCACCGACCCGGACGACTGGCGGATCGCCTACGTGTTGCGGAACAACCAGGTGTTCCGTACCACTGACGCCGGGGCCACCTGGGTCGAGATCACCGAGAACCTCGCCGCCACCGGGTTCGACCCGAACGGCAACCCGATCGGCGGGCTGGCCACGGTCATCAACGACATCGCCCTGTGGGACCCCAACCCCGGCAGCACGTCCGGGGACGAGGTGCTGCTGGCCGCCGGCCGGGGTGGGGTGTTCCGCTACGTCCCCGGGGTGGCCGACCCGGCCGTCCTCGGCGGCAACTGGCTGGAGTACGGGGCCGGGCTGCCCAACGTGCTCGTCGATGACGTGGAGGTGTTCGGCAACACCGTCATCCTCGGCACCCAGGGGCGCGGAGCGTGGCGAATCCAGGACGTGTCCAGCACGATCGCGGCCAAGGCCACCATCCGGGTGATCGGGACGGGCGCCGACGACAAGCTGTCCATGCTGGCCGACGGCAGCAACCCGGCGTTCGTCATCGTCTCCGACGGGGTGGACACCCTGCGGGTCGAGCGGACCGTGGTCCAGGCGTTCGACTTCCAGGGCGGGGCCGGGGCCGACACCCTGACGATCCGGGCCAACGGCCTGCCGGGCGGCGACCTGAGCTTCATACGCTATCCGATCACCATCGACATGGGCGGCGACGTCGGCGATTTCCTCAGCTTCGAGGATGGCGGCCGCCGCACCCCGTCCCGGGTGACGATCACCGCCACCACCCTCGGCGCCGACACGGCCGACACCATCTTCTCCAACCTCGGCGGCACCCGGGTCGTCTACGCCGGACTGCAGAACGGCACCCTGCGGGTGGACCTCGGCCCGGACAAGATCAACGGCAACCAGGTGCTCATCAAGTCCACCTCGGCGAAGGCGACCGAGATCATCGGCAGCCTCGGGTTCGACGAGATCGTGGTCAGCTCCAACGCCGGCACCGACCTGACCGGCAGCCTGGCGGGGATCGCCGGCACGCTGAGCGTCGATGGTCGCTCCAAGGGGTCCGACCGGCTGATCCTGAGCGACTTCGGCGCCCAGGCCGGCAACGGCAACGTCGTCATCGGGAAGGACTTCGTCGCCGGGCTGGCGGGGCCGACCGACTCGTCCACCGTCTTCTACGCCAACATCCCGGACCTGCAAATCCACGGCAGCAACAGCGCGGTCCTGCCCGAGACGTTCACCGCGCAGAACCCGGCCACGGTCCTGACCCTAAAGGCGGAGGACGGGCCGGACATCGTCAACATCCGCGGCAGTTTCCTGCCGGTGCACGTCGATGGCGGGGCCGGCAACGACATACTCCGTGTCTCGTCGTTGGCCGGGATCAGCGACGACGGCGACCTGGCCGGCATCCTCGGGGCGGTCGAGATGGACGGCGGGGCCGGCGACAACCGGCTCATCATCAGCAACTTCGCCGCCCCGGCCGGGACCAACGTCGGCATCGCCTCCGACGTGATCACCGGGGCCACCCCGGTCGGCATCTCCTACCTGTCCACCGGCGGCCGGTTCTTCAGCCCGGCCGGCGACGGGCTGGTCTACCGCGGGTCGAACGCCGGGGCCGACAACTTCATCCTCTTCTCGACCCTGGCCGGTAGCCAGACGGCGGTGGACGGCGACGGCGGCAACGACGCCTACTCGGTGGACGGCGAGAGCCTGGCCGGCAGCGTCTGGCTGCGGGGCGGCGAGGGGAACGACACCATCAACATGACCGTCGGGCTGTTCGGCGTCACCGCCGACGCCCTGCGGTTCTCCGGCGGCGGCGGGACCGACGCGGCCGCGTTCAACGGGTTCGAGGGGGACGAGGACCTGGCGGTCACGCTGACCGACGCGGCGACCGCCTCCGTCGCCGGGCTGGGCACCACGTTTATCGTGGACACTCACGAGGCGCTGGCCTACGACGGGATCGGCGGGCGGAACAACCTGACCATCGCCGACGCCACCAACAAGAGCTACGGGACGGTGTCGGACCCGGCGTCGGGGATCGTCTTCGCCAGCACCAACGCGACCTCCGGCCGGGTGAGCGTGGCCGGCGGCACGGTCGGCCCGGTGATCTCGTTCGCCAACGTCAACGGGTCCGACGCCCAGGGGGTGCGGATCGACGGCGACCCGACCGGGACCGGGCAGTTCACCGACGTGCTGACGGTGCTGGGGACCAGCGACGTTGGGCTGGCGAGCGCGCTGGGCGAGCCGACCGCGGCGGACGGGTCCGACGAGATCCACGTATCCGGCGACGGCGTGTTCATGAAGAACAACACGCTGGGGTTCCTGCGGGCGGTGGCGGTCGGGCGGACGGCCGACGGCCGGCCCACCCTCCGCGCGCTGGTGGTCAAGGCCGGCAACGAGCTTACCAACGGGGACCGGGTGACGGTGGTGCCGGCCGGCGACATCAACATCTTCGTGGACGCCGGGCAGCCGGCCCGGGCGGTCGGCGGGGACAGCCTGACCGTCGGCACCACGGTGCCGCGGACGGTCGTCGCGGTGGACGACCCGGCGTTCGGCCCGCCGCAGACCCGGGCGGTGTTCGACGACGGGACCAGCTTTGGCTTCGTCGGGTTCGAGAACGCCGGCGGGGCGGCGCGGCGAATCTTCGCGGTCGGGGCGGACGCTGGCGGAGGCCCGCGGGTGCAGGTGTTCGACGCCGCTACCCACGAGGTGCTCTTCGACGGGTTCGTCTACGACCCGTCGTTCCGCGGCGGGGTGCGGGTGGCGACCGGCGACGTGACCGGCGACGGGGTGCCCGACCTGGTGACGGCGGCCGGGTTCGGCGGCGGCCCGCACATTCAGGTGTTCGACGGGGTGACGTTCGAGTTGCTCAACGGGTTCTTCGCCTACGAGCCGACGTTCCGCACCGGCGTGTACGTGGCGGTCGGGGACGTGACCGGGGACGGGGTGGCGGAGATCGTGACCGGCACTGGGGTGGGCGGCGGCCCGCTGGTGCGGGTGTTCAACCAGGTCGGCATCGACCAGGGGGCGTGGTTCGCCTACTCGCCAGCGTTCCGCGGCGGGGTGCGGGTGGCGGTCGGGGACACCACCGGTGACGGCATCGGCGAGGTGATTACCGCGGCCGGCCCCGGCGGCGGCCCGCACGTGCAGGTGTTCGACTTCGCCACGCGCACGGCGGTGGAGAGCTTCTTCGCCCTGTCCCCCGACTACCGCGGCGGGCTGTACGTCGCGGCCGGGGACATGGACGGCGACGGCAAGGCGGAGGTGGCGGCCGCCCCGGGCGGGTTCGGAGCGCCGCAGGTGCAGATCCGGCGGTCGAGCACCGGCACGCTGGTCCCGCTGAGCGTCTTCGACATCGGCCCGATGACGACGCCGGGGCCGCTGCCGGCGGTCAACCCGGGGGTGCTGTCCGCGACTTCGCCGTCGCAGTTCGAGGCCGGCATCCGGGTGGCGATGGCCACGACGGACGAGACCGGCCTGGCGCGGCTGCTGACCGCCCGCGGGGCCGGGTTCGCCCCGCGGGTCCACGCCTACTCGCTCGACCCGTTCCAGGAGGTGTTCAACGTCGTCGCCCTGGACGGCGAGTTCACCGGCGGCATCTTCGTCGGGTAGAGTGTAGTCCGCTCGCTCCGCGAGCGGTCCCCCGCGACTGGTCTAGTGGCATCGCGGTCAAGCAAGACCGCTCGCGGAGCGAGCGGACTACATTCAAGCAATGGACAAGTCCGGGGCACCGAGCGCGACTCGGTGCCCCGCTGGCTTTCATATGATCTCCTACTCATGACTCATGACCCATCACTCATCACTTTTGCTCGTGCCACGATCACCCGCGCCGCTGGCGGCGAGGTGCTCTTCCGCGACCTGACCTGGGCGCTGCGCGACGGCGAGACCTGGGCGGTCGTCGGCCCGGTCGGCAGCGGCAAGACGGCGTTCGCCGAGGTGCTGCTCGGCCGCCACCCGGTCCGGTCCGGCGTGGCCGCGTGGCCGATCCTCGACCGCGCCCGCGCCGCTGGTCGGAAGGCCGACTTCCCGGCGGACGTGGTCCGGCTGGTGGCGTTCAAGGAGGAGTCGCGGCTGTTCAGCTACGGCAAGCACTACTACCAGGAGCGATTCAACTTCACCGACCCGCTGGACGACGTGACCCTCGGCGACTACCTGCGGGCCGGCACCACGGCGGATGTAGAAGACGTGGCGGAGAGGCTCGGCGTCGGCGGGTTGCTGGGGAACTCGTTCCTGACGCTCTCGAACGGCCAAGTCCGGCGGGCGCGGGTGGCGCGGGCGCTGCTGACCCGGCCGGAGCTGTTGATCCTGGACGACCCGTTCATGGGCCTGGACGCCGTGGGCCGGGCGGACGTGTCCCGGCTGCTCGGCGGGTTGGCGGCGGGCGGCACGCGGGTGCTTTTGATCTGCCGGCCGGAGCTGGTGCCGGACTGGGCGACGCACGTGCTGGAGTTTGAGGGAATGGCGGTGAAATGGCAGGGACGACGATCTGACTTACCGACCACCCTTCTTCCTGCCTCCCCCCTTGGGGGGGAGGGCCGGGGTGGGGGGTACGAGGCATCAACCAGCTGTGAGCGTCGTCCCTTACCCGTGGAACTTACCCCCCACCCTAACCCTCCCCCCCAAGGGGGGAGGGAACAAGAGGGAAACCCTCCCCCCCAAGGGGGGAGGGAACCAGAAATCATCGTCCTCCGCAGCGTAACCGTGGCCTACGGCGGCCGGCCGGTGATGGACCGCGTTACCTGGACCGTCCGCCGCGGTGAGCGGTGGGCGCTGCTCGGCCCGAACGGCTCGGGCAAGACGACGCTATTGAGCCTGGTCTGCGGCGACCACCCGCAGGCTTACGCCGCCGACGTGTCGGTCTTCGGCCGGCGGCGCGGGACCGGGGAGAGCATCTGGGACGTGAAGCGGCGGATCGGCCTGGTGTCGCCGGAGCTGCACCTGTACTTCACCCACCCGATGACCGCCCACGCGGCCGCGGCCACCGGGTTCTTCGACGTGGTGACGCCTCGGCCGACGACTTCGGACCAGGATGCGGCGGTTGATAAACTGTTCGCCGAGTTCGGGCTGGCGGACGTGGCGGACCGCCCGTTCGGCCGGCTGTCCACCGGCCAGCAGCGGCTGGTGCTGCTGGTGCGGGCGCTGGTGAAGGCCCCTGAGTTGCTGATCCTGGACGAGCCGTTCCAGGGGCTGGACCGCCCCGCGGTGGAACACGCGCGGGCGTGGCTGGACGCGCACCTGACCGCGGACCAGACGCTGGTCTTCGTCACCCACCACCCGGACGAAGTGCCGGCAAGCGTGACGCGGATGCTGCGGCTCGACGGCGGCCGAGTGGCGGAGGTCGTGTGATACCGAGCTGCATGGATTCCTTGTCTTTCTCCCCTCTCCCCCAAGGGGAGAGGGGGGTAAGAGATCAACGCAACTCG
>DASSAT010000290.1:0-2349 GCA_035699305.1 Fimbriiglobus sp.
AAGACGCGCGCCATCCCGCCCTGGCCCAACTCGCGCTGGAGGCGGTACCGGGTGGACAGGGCATTGCCCAGTCGTTCAAGAAGCTCGGCCACGGTGCGTCAATCTCCCAGGCGGCCCAGCCCTGGCGTCCGAGGTGACCTAAACGGGCTCGTCGCCAATATATGGGTTCTGCCACCGCTCGCTAGAGAGGTCGCGAGAGGGTACACCGCTAAACCTTTCGTGAGTTGAGGGACAGGCGGGACGGTCGGCGGATCGCCGGTTGGGCGGCGGCGGGTGAGCCCGCCGCCGTGTGTCGACCGAAACACTCAGAAGTCGAAGCGATCAGTCTGGAGGAACTTGGTGCTGGTAGCATCATCCCGGGTAAACACGATGACGAACGTGGCGTCGGGCTCGGGGCTGAGCTGGTAGGTGACCTGGGCGTCGTAGTCCCCGTTCACCTCCAACGGGTCGGTGTCCCCCAGGAAGGTGTCCGGCCCGCCTTCCGTGGTCGGCTTCCCCCAGAACTGCAGCCGGTACGCTCCGGCCGGACCGTCGTTCCGCAGGTGGAGCGTCACGGTCTGCTGCTCGGAGCCCTGAGCCAGTCCGCCATCCACCACCACTACCGTCGCAACGTCCGCCTCGGGTGGAGGGCCGTTGCCTCCCCCGCCGCCGTCGGTGTTATCGGGTCCACCGCCGTCACCGCCGCAGCCGGCGAGCAGGGCCGCGACCGCAAGGCTGGATACCATACGAGTGATCATCGGGCGAGCCCTCCCCATTCTGAATCCGGCGGTCCGGGCCACAGTGGGTGGCCGCGGCGGCCGAGGTCAAGCGTAGAGAGGGACGTGCCAAGGGCGACGGGGGTCACACGGGCGCTGCCCGCCCTACCTCGCCGCCACGCCTTCCGCGCCGACGAGTGTGCCATCGCGGATGACCGCGCGGCCGTCCACCTCGACTGTCCCGTTCCCCAGGTGGGTGAATACCCCGAACCCCATGTTGATGTCGCCACCGGCCCAGGCGTTGTCCCCCACCACGACGGTGACCATGCCGGACCGGGTCCAGGCGTGGATCGGCTTGCCGGCCGGCAGCTTCAGGCCGGGATTGATCCCGAAGTCCACCGCGCTCAGAACATCCTTTCCACGTCCGGCCGAATCGAATTCAGCCTTGAACGCTTCGAGGCCCGACTTCGCCGTCATCGAGGTCACCTTGCCCTTCTTGAACTCGAGCCGGAGACCTTCGAGGCGCTTCCCGCCGTAGACGTCCTCGTCCGTCACCAGTACGCCCTCCGCCGAGCCCGGGGTGGGAATCAGGTACACCTCCCCCGCCGGCAACCAGACGGAGGTTGCGGGTCCACCGCGGCGCCGGTCTTCGGCCGAGATGACGCCGTCGCTCACGTACACGGGGCGCCCGGCCACGCGCACCCGAAGGTCCGTACCATTCGGGGCCGTGATGTGGACTTCGTTCCCCGCCTCGACTACCTGCCGGAGCGCCTCGCCGGTCCGCTGCAGCCGCGCGTAGTCGACATCGATCCCTCCATAGAGCATGTCAGCGAGATCCCGCCGCGAGACGCCGAGCTGCTCGGCGCGCTCGGCACTCGGATACAGCCCGGTGCCCAACCAGACCGACCGGACGCCGCGCTTGCGCATCAGGGCCAGTACCGGGCCGTCCGCGCGGCTCCGGGCTTCGATCCGCGCCGGCGGAACGCCCTCGAGCGTCCGCTGCTCGGCGGACTCCGTCCCGATGATGACGTCGACGACGCCCGCGAGCCGGAGATTCGCTTCGGGAGGAACGGTGTCGTACTGGACGGGCACCTCGTCGTACATCCGCCGCCGAAGCCGCTCGGTCCTCACCGTCATCAGCGGCGAGCCGCCTCGCTTCTGGACCTCCACGGCCAGATCCTCCAGGAGGGGCAGATCCTCGTCCCGGCCAAGGAGCCACACCACATCGCCGGCCTGCACTCCCGCGACCTGTCCTACCACCTTCTCCGCGACCGCGCGGTAATCCCGTTTCCCTATGGACTCCGATTCTCGCGCCGTCGAGTCCTTGACCGAGTCTCGAAGCACGGCCGCGGTTCGGCTCGTGTCCGGTGCGTCCGCCCGCCGATCTGAACATCCCGCCGCGCCCGCCACGGTGCCGGCGACGAACAGCAATCCCCGCGCGACGGAACGCATGGGGATGGATGCGCTCGACCCAGATCGGGAGACACTAGACATGGGGGTTGCTCCGCGACGTGACTATGTCGCTGTTGGACCCAGAGCGATCAGCTCATCGAGCGGCGTGCGACATCATTCAGACGCGGCAACGGCTCGCGCAGTGACAAGGGTGGTGCCGGATATGAGAAACCACTTGAACGCAGAGCGCCCAAGTGGTTGC
>DASSAT010000291.1:0-7560 GCA_035699305.1 Fimbriiglobus sp.
AAGACTCGGCCCACCCTACAAGAACAGACAATCGACCCCCGGCCCGGTTCCGGGTATAGTGGCAGGTCCGGCCGCCCCTCTCTCCTCCGGGGGTCCACACCCATGCCAGCGATCACCGAACTGCACGTCAACGGCGGACGCAAGGCCGTCGAGGCCGACCCGGACCGCAGCCTGCTGAGCGTCCTGCGCGACGACCTCGGGCTGACCGGGGCGAAGTACGGCTGCGGCGAGGGCCAGTGCGGCGCCTGCACCGTGATCCTCGACGGCCACCGGGTCCGGTCCTGCGTCACCAAGGTCTCAGCCGCCGACGGCAAGCCGGTCCGCACCATCGAGGGACTCGCCGATGGCGACAAGCTGCACCCGCTCCAGGAGGCATTTCTAGAGGCCGGTGCGCTGCAGTGCGGGTACTGCACCCCGGGCATGATCCTGTCGGCGCTCACTCTCCTGGAGGAGAACCCGACCCCGACCCGCGACGAGATCGCCCGCGGCATGAACGGCACCATCTGCCGCTGCGGCACCTACCAGCGGATCGTCACCGCGGTTGAGAAGGCCGCGAAGGTCATGAAGGGAGGTGCCAAGTGAACGCCTTCCTCGACTTCACCGAACCGGAGCGGTACGAACTGTTCGAGACGCCCACCTGGGAGTCGGACCGGCGGGAGTTTTTCCGCATCGCCGGGGCCGGACTGGCGGTGGCGCTGCTGGTCTGCCGGGACGCGGGCGCCCAGCGACGAGGTGGCCGCGGAGGTGGCGGGCCGCGGGAGATCGCCGCCTGGCTGCACGTCGGCGAAGACAGCAAGATCACCGTGTACACCGGCAAGGTCGAGATCGGCCAGAACATCCGCACGTCGCTGGCGCAGGCCGTCGCCGAGGAACTGCGGGTGCCGTTCGACGCGGTCCGCCTCGTGATGGCGGACACGGCGGTGACGCCCGATGACGGCGGCACCGCCGGCAGTCGATCGACGCCGCAGACCGCCAGCCAACTCCACCGGGTGGCAGCTGCGGCCCGCGAGGTGCTGATCGACCTGGCTGCGGAACGGGCGAAGCTCGATCGTGGCTCGCTGACCGTCGCGGACGGCAAGGTGAGCGGGCCGGGCGGCAAGCCGTCGTACACCTTCGGCCAGCTCACCGAGGGGAAGAAACTGGCGAAGGCCGTCGCCGCGAACGCCCCGACGACGCCGCCCGCGAAGTGGACCGTGGCCGGCCGGTCCGCGCCGAAGGCCGACGGCCGGGCGTTTGTCACCGGCGCGCACCAGTACGCCTCCGACGTGCGCCGCGAGGGGATGCTCTTCGGCAAGGTGATGCGGCCGCCGGCCTTCCACGCGAAGCTCACCGCGTTCAACGTAAATCGAGACGAGGTGCCCCCCGAGGTACGGGTGATCCGTGACGGGGAGTTCATCGCGACGGTGGCCCCGACCGCGCACGCCGCGGCCAAGGCCATTGATGCGATCAAGACCAAGTGGCAGACGGTGCCGCAGGTGTCCGCCGCGGACCTGTTCAAGCACCTCAAGGAGAAGGCCCGTGCCGGCGGGGGCGGCGGGTTCGGCGGCCGGGGCGGTCGCGGCGGCGGCAACGCCGGCTCGGTCGAGGCGGGCCTGAAAGCCGCGGACAAGACGGTGACGGCGACATACACGGTGGCCTACATCGCCCACGTGCCGCTGGAGCCGCGGGCCGCCGTCGCCGAGTGGATAGATGGTAAGCTCACCGTCTGGACCGGCACGCAGATGCCCTTCCGCGTCCGCAGCGAGTTGGCCCGCGCCTTCAACATGCCCGAGGACAAGGTGCGGGTGGTCGTGCCGGACATGGGCTCCGGCTACGGCGGCAAGCACTCCGGCGAGGTCGCGGTCGAGGCGGCCCGGCTGGCGAAGGCTGTCGGCAAGCCGGTCAAGCTGGTCTGGACCCGCGAGGAGGAGTTCACCTGGGCGTACTTCCGCCCGGCCGGGGTGATCGACATCAACGCCGGGGCGAAGGCCGACGGCGCCCTCACCGCCTGGGAGGCGCACAATTACAATTCCGGCGGCTCCGCCCTGGCCACCCCCTACGCGGTGCCCAACCGCCGGACCGAGTTCCACGCGACGGACTCGCCGCTACGGCAGGGGTCGTACCGGGCGCTGGCCTCGACCGCCAACATCTTCGCCCGCGAGTCGGTCATGGACGAGCTGGCCCACGCCCTCGGCCTCGACGCGCTGGACTTCCGCCTGAAGAACCTCCGCAACGACCGGCTGCGCGCGGTGCTGGAGACCGCGGCGAAGCGGTTCGGCTGGGGCAAGGAGAAGCCCGCCGCGGGCCGCGGGTTCGGCCTCGCCTGCGGGACGGAGAAGGGGAGCTACGTCGCCAGCGTCGCCGAGGTCGAAGTGGCGAAGAGTCAGGTACGCGTGGTGCGGGTCGTGACCGCGTTCGAGTGCGGGGCGGTCGTCAACCCCGACCACCTGAGGAACCAGGTCGAGGGCGCCGCGGTGATGGGCCTCGGCGGCGCGCTGTTCGAGCGGATCGACTTCAAGGACGGCAAGGTCCTCAACGCGAGCCTGACTGACTACCGGGTGCCGCGGTTCCGGGACGTGCCGATCCTCGAAGCGGTGCTGGTGGATCGCAAAGACCTGCCGTCGGAGGGGGCGGGCGAGACGCCGATCGTGGCGGTGGCCCCGGCGGTCGGCAACGCGATCTTCGCCGCGACGGGCCAGCGGCTGCGGTCGCTGCCGATGACCCCTGACGGCCTCGGTTCGTAGTAGATCATCCACCCTGAATCGGTGGGTTGGGAGGGCGAGGCTCCTGCCGAGCCGAAGCCACTGGCCCGGCTCGGCAGGAGCCTCGCCCTCCCAAAAGGCTCGGCAGGAGCCTTGCCCTCTCACCCGGACGTCTTCAACCGGAATGCGTCTCACCAGTCTTCCGGCAGCGGGTTCCCGTCGCTGCCCGCGCAGGCCGCCCACAGCGTCGCCCCGGACACCGACGAGCTGACCGAGCGGACGCTCCCGTCCATCAGCGCGATCAGGACACTCCCGGAGTGCCCCGAGCTGGGCAGCCAGCGGACCGGCGGCAGGGCCGCCCCGGGGCTGGCCCCGGACTGCACCGGCCCGAGGGCGGTCGCCGGGGTCGCGTCCGACGGCAGGTTGGCCGGGGCGAACGCCGCCGGTGGGGAGTAGGACGCCTGGAGGAAGTTGAACCCTGGCGAGTTGTACCCGTTCCGGTCGATGCTCAGGTACGGCGGCAGGTCGCGGACCACCGGTACGTTGTTGACGTTCCCGGCGGTGGTGCTCGACACCATCAGCCGCTCGGCGAACCCCGCCGTGTTCGACGTGCCGTCGGTGATCGAGACCAGCGTACTGAACCGCGGCTTCGTCTCGTTCCACCCGCCGAACCCGGAGGCGGTGACGTAGGCCGAGGTGCCGCTCCAGCTGGCGAACAGGTTGGCGTTGGCGTTGTAGCTGCTCCCCGCCCACGGGCCGGTCGAGTTGAGGATCGCCGTCGGCAACGTCAAGACGCCGTTGCCGCTCGCGCTGGAGTCGGATGGGCAGACGAAGGTCTTTACCGGCGTCTGGCTGAGCGCCTGGGTGATGCCGCCAGCGGCCTGGAACTGGGCGTACAGGTTGTCCTGCTCCACGTAGGGCATCAGCGCGACCAGGATGCTGCCGTACGGGGCCAGCCCGGTCGGCGGGGCCACCGAGGTGTTGCCGATGGCGTGGGCCAGCGCGGGGAGCTTGCCCTGGGCGCCCTCATAGTTGTGGACCGCCAGCGCGATCTGCTTGAGGTTGTTCGAGCAAGTGCTGCGGGCGGCGGCTTCGCGGACCTTCTGCACGGCGGGCAGCAGCAGCCCGATCAGGATGGCGATGATGGCGATCACCACCAACAGCTCGATCAGCGTGAACCCTCGGCGCTCGCGACGGCATGGCACGTTCATCTGGGGCAGGCTCCGTTAAGGACGCGACGGGTCTGGGACGGCGGGGACTGGTAACGGGCGCGGGCGGCCAACCGCCGTGAGAACGGGGTGAGAGCTGGGGACGCCGGGCCGGGCACTTATCATCCTTTTCTCACGGCGGATCGCGTCCTCGGCCCGTTACTAAACGATGTGGCTTGCGCGCCGGGCTTGAGGGGGTGACGGGAGTGACCGGCCCGACGGACGACGACCCGGCGGCGGACCTACTGCGCGAGGCGCGGGCGGCTGGCGAGCCGGCGTTCGGCCGGCTGCTGGGGCGGTACGCGAACTACCTGACGCTCCTGGCCCGGGTCGAGGTCGGCCGCCGGCTGCAAGGCAAGCTCGACCCGGCCGACCTGGTGCAGGAGACGTTCCTGGAGGCGCACCGCCACTTCGCCGCCTTCCGCGGCACGACCGAGCCGGAGTTCGCCCGATGGCTGCGGCGCATCCTGGCCGGGGTGCTGGCGAACACGGTCCGGCACTACTTCGGCACCCGGGCGCGGGACCCCCGGCTGGAGCAGGTCCTGCGGGCGGCGGTGGACCGGTCGTCGTACGCGCTGGTGTCGCAGCTGCCCGACCGCGGCCCCAGCCCCAGCGAGGCCGCTGCCCGCCGGGAGCAGGCGGTGCAGTTCGCCGACGCGCTGGCCGGGCTGCCGGGCGACTACCGCGAGGTGCTGGTGCTGCGGAACCTGGAGGGGCTGCCGTTCCAGGAGGTGGCCCTTCGGATGGGGCGGACGGTGGACAGCGTCGAGAAGCTTTGGCTGCGGGCGATCGACCGGCTGCGTCAGGCGGTGGAGGGCGGGGGATGAGCGAGCGCGCGAGCGCGACCGGCCTCGGAGCGACGGCGGACGCCGAGTCCGCCGACGACCCGCGGGTGCTGGCCGTGGCGAAGGAATACATGGCGGAGCTGGAGCGCGGGTCGCGCCCGGACCGCGGCGCGTACCTCGCCCGCCACCCGGAGTTGGCCGCGGCCGTCGCCCGGTGCCTGGACGGGCTGGACCTGCTGCACCGGGGGGCGAAGGCACTGGCCGGGCCGGACGCCTCGGGCCTGCGGCTGGACACCGGCCTGGCGCCGGGCGACCGGCTCGGGGAGTTCGAGATCGTCCGCGAGGTCGGCCGCGGCGGCATGGGCGTCGTCTACGAGGCGGTGCAGCCGTCGCTCGGCCGGCGGGTGGCGCTGAAGGTCCTCCCGCTGGCTGCCGCCCTCAGCGCCAAGCAGCTTCAGCGGTTCCAGACCGAGGCCCACGCCGCCGCCCAGCTGCACCACGCCAACATCGTGTCGGTCCACGCCGTCGGGTGCGACCGGGGCGTCCACTACTACGCCATGCAGTTCATCGATGGGATGCCGCTGGACAAGTTCATCCGCGACCTGCGCGGCGTCGAGGGCCGGGCCGGCGGCAGCACCTCGACGATGGACCTGCGCGCCGGTCCGACCGCCCCCGGCACCACCTCCCGGCCGGGCCGGGGGCGGGAGACGTACCGCACCCTCGCCCGGATCGGCGCCCAGGTGGCCGACGCCCTGGACTACGCCCACGAGGCCGGCGTCGTCCACCGCGACGTCAAGCCCGGCAACCTGGTGCTCGACTCCAAGGGGATCGTCTGGGTCACCGACTTCGGGCTGGCCCAGGTGACGGCCCGGGCCGGGCTGACTCAGACGGGCGACGTGTTCGGCACGCTGCGATACATGAGCCCCGAACAGGCCGCCGGCCGCCGCGGCGAGGTGGACCACCGGACCGACGTCTACTCGCTCGGCGCGACGCTGTACGAGCTACTCACCCTGATGCCGGTCTTCGCCGGCAGCGACCGGCGGAAGCTCCTCCATCGCATCCTCAACATGGAGCCGGTGCCGCCCCGGGTGGTGGACCGCTCGGTGCCGGTCGAGCTGGAGACGATCGTTCTGAAGGCGCTGGCGAAGGCGCCCGCCGACCGGTACGCGACTGCCGGGGAGATGGCCGCCGACCTGCGGCGGTTCCTGGAGGACAGGCCGGTCCTGGCCCGCCGCCCGACCTGGGCCGGCCGGGCGCGCAAGTGGGTGCGGCGGCACCCGGCGGCGGTCGGGGCGGTCGTGGTGGCCCTGGGGATCGCCGCGGCCGGGCTGGCGGTCAGCGCCGCCCGGGTCGCCCACGAGCAGGACCGAACGGCGGCGGCCCTCGACCGAGAGCGGCAGCTCCTCGCCCGCGTCCAGGGCCTGCTCGCCGAGCAGGCGGCGCGGCGGGAGGCCGACCGGGTCTTTCTGCTCCGCCGCCCGGCGGTCCGGGCCGAGCTGTCCCTGACGCCCGAGCAGGCCGAGCGGGTCGAGGCCGCGTTCGACGCGCCCGGCCGGCAGCTGACGCCCGACCGGGAGGCGCGGGACGCGATCACGAAGTTGCTGACCGGACCACAGCGCCAGCGGCTCCGGCAGGTCGCGCTCCAACTCCTGGGGCCAGGCGCGTTCGGCGACCCGGACCTGGTCGAGTGCCTGGCCCTGACCCCGTCCCAGCGCCGGCAGATTCGGGCGATCCGGGCCGAACCCTCCGCCCCGGCCGGCCGGCCGGGACGGCAGGCCAGGGCCGTTGAGCGAATCCTGGGGCTACTCACGCCCGAACAGCAGACGGCCTGGAAGGGGTGCGTCGGACCGCCGTTTAACTCATCGCCGCCATTGTCGAGGTGAAGTCGTGTCGAGAAACCACCGCCCGCCGCGCCACGCCCGGGGTCCGTTCGCGCGGGCGACCATCGTTGTGCCCGAAGCCCTGATCGAGGCGATGGAACGTCTGGCGGCGGCAACCGGCCGGAGTGCCGACGCCGAGTGGCTTCGGGCCGCCGACGAGCACGTGATCCGGGTGTACCGCCTGATCGCGGCCCATCCCGACGAACCCGCCTTCCCCGACGCCACCGATCAGGCGATCGCGGACTTCGTGGCCGCCGCCCGGACGCATCTGAGGCGGTCACGGCAGTGGCCGCTGCGGGACATGCTCTGATCGTCCGGTTGCCCCGCCGGGGCTGAGGGGCGGCAATTCGGCTGTCCGGCCCAGGTCCGGTACGGCTCTTGCACCTCTTCCGGTGTCGGGTCGGGCGACGGAGTTGGAGTGCGTGTCGGGATGGTGTAGCGGGCCTTGAGTGTAGTAGGCACACTCCGTGTGCCGTTCGTCTTGAGCGTAGTAGGCACACTCCGTGTGCCGTTCTTCGCAGACGGCACACGGAGTGTGCCTACTACACTGTCGCCGGACCAGCGTGAAACGCGCACAGGAGTGGTGTCGGGCGAGCACGCCTGCGCCGCCCGAATTATCGGAGGTCACGGTCATGCGTGAGTTGAACCTGACGGTGCCGGAACTCGGCCTGGTGGCGATGACGCGGGGGGCGGCCGGGGTCGGCCTCGGTCTGCTGCTGGCGGGCCGCCTGTCGGACGAGCAGCGCAAGGCGCTCGGGTGGGGGCTGTTCCTCCTCGGAGCGGCGACCACCATCCCGCTAGCGATTGAGGTGTTCGGCAAGGGCCGGCAGGCGTGCGAGGAGGGCCGATTGCAGGAGACGGGTGCAGTAATGGAATGAGGTGTTTTGTCGCCCCGACGGGGCGTCCGGCAATAGCCAGGGGTGCCAACCCCTGGAAGGTGGGGAAAGGAATGGATCGGTAGCCCCAACGGGGCGACCCGGGCACGCAGGGTCGCCCCGTTGGGGCT
>DASSAT010000292.1:0-4162 GCA_035699305.1 Fimbriiglobus sp.
GGCCGGAGGTTGCGCGACCACGCCTTGGCGTCCGGGTCGTCCCAGCCGTGCAGTTCCTCGGCCAGCTTCAACAGCCAGGCCCACCCGTAAGGCCGCTCGAACGACTTGCTCTCCGGCCGGGCGAAGTACGCCGCCTCGGCCTTGAGGTTGTCGGCGGTCAGGTGGGCGGCCAGGGCAGCGCGGATCGCCTTGGCCTCCGGCAGGTCGGGGAACTTCCGCAGCAGCCGGGCCAGCAGCCAGTGGCCGTGGACGGCCGAGTGCCAGTCGTAGCACCCGTGGAACGCCGGGAAAAGCTCTCGGGGCGACTTCACGTCGGCCGGCCCGCTCAGGACGTGGCCCGGCTTGTTCGGGTATTCCCTGTCCACCCCCTTGAGCGCCAGCCGGGCGAACGCCGACGCCTGGTCCGTGGTGAGGGTCACGGGCGTTGTCTCCGGCGCGTCGGCGGGGGTCAGGACCGCGAGCAGGAACGCCGCGGGCAGCGAAGTGCTCATGGGATGGATCACCTCAGGGCGGAATCTGAGCGTATCATACGGCTCCCCGGAAACAACTTCCGGGCGGGTGTAGCCGGCGCCCCGACTCGGAGAGTCGGGCTACGGTGCCCGACCCGCGCTCTAGAATGACGGCCCGCGGCGGCTGCCACTTCCGACTCGGCCGCGGTCACACCTAGCCAGGAGCCGCGATGCCCCCGCCCGGACCGTCCCCCGCCCTGTTCATGGACACGGTCAACGCCTACCAGCGGACCGAGGCGCTGAGGTCGGCGATCGAACTGGACCTGTTCTCCGCCGTCGCCGCCGGCCGCCGCACCGCCGCCGAGATCGCCGACGCCTGCCGGGCGTCGCCGCGGGGCGTCCGCATCCTGGCCGACTACCTCACCATCATCGGGTTCCTCCGCAAGGCCGGCGACCGGTACGACCTCACCCCCGACGCCGCCGCCTTCCTCGACCGCGCGTCGCCGGCCTATCTCGGCAGCGCGGCGGAGTTCCTGCTCGTGCCCGAGATACGGGATTGCTTCCGGCAACTGACCGCGGCCGTCCGCCGCGGTGGGACGGCCGTCTCGGGCGAGGGGACTGTCTCGCCCGACAATCCAGTCTGGGTGACGTTTGCGCGGTCGATGGCCCCGTTGATGCGGCTGCCGGCCGAGTTGCTGGCCGGCCTGGTCGGCGGGGACCGCGGCGGGCCGCTGCGGGTGTTGGACGTGGCCGCCGGGCACGGCATGTTCGGCGTCACGATCGCCCGGCACTACCCCAAGGCCCATGTCACGGCGCTGGACTGGGCGAGCGTCCTGGCGGTCGCGGCCGAGAACGCCCGGCTGGCCGGGGTCGCCGACCGCCACACGCTGTTGCCGGGGAGTGCGTTCGAGGTCGGGTGGGGCGGCCCGTATGACGTGGTGCTGCTGACGAACTTCCTGCACCACTTCGACGCGCCCACCTGCGAGCGCCTGGCGGGCAAAGCTTACGCCGCTCTCGCCCCGGGCGGCCGGGCGCTGACCCTGGAGTTCGTCCCGGACGCCGACCGGATCAGCCCGCCGGCCACCGCCACCTTCGCGCTGACCATGCTCGCCTCTACGGCCGGCGGCGACGCCTACACGTTCGCGGAGTACGAGCGGATCTTCGCCGCCGCCGGGTTCGCCCGCAGCGAGTTCCACCCCCTACCGCCGACCACCCAGCAGGTCGTGGTGTCGCACAAAGGCTGACGGGCGTCCCGTCCACCCAATGCGAGCGGGGGCGGACACGTCCGCCCCCGCCCGGGGACTACTCCAGCACCTCGGCGACGACGCCCCGTCAGCTCAGGTACCCCATCCGACCGCTGCGGTAGTCCTGCATCGCCTGACGGACCTCCGCCTCGGTGTTCATCACGAACGGGCCGTAGCTCACCACCGGCTCTTCGATCGGCGTCCCACCCAGCACCAGCAGCGTGGAATCCTCCCCGGCCTCGACGACGAACCGGTCGCCGGCGCGGTCGAAGACCGCCAGGTCCGCCTCCCCGGCCGTCTCCGCGCCGTTCATCACCGCCTTCCCCTTCAGCACGAACACGAGCGCGGTGTGGCCGTCCGGGAAGGCGACCTCGGTGCGGCCCCCGGCCCTGAGCCGGAGGTCCACGACGGTGACCGGGGTGAACGTCTTGGCCGGGCCTTTTGCGCCGCGGAACTCCCCGGCGATCACCCGGGCGGTGCCCGCGCCGTCGAGGGTCACGACCGGGATGGTCTTGGCGAGGACCTCCTGGTAGCGAGGCTTGGACATCTTGTCCTTGGCCGGCAGGTTCACCCAGAGTTGGACCATCTCCAGCACTCCGCCCCGTTGCGTGAACGCCCGCTCGTGCCACTCCTCGTGGACGACGCCGGACGCCGCCGTCATCCACTGTACGTCGCCGGGGCCGATCGTGCCGCGGTTGCCGGCCGAGTCGCGGTGCTCCAGTTCGCCCTGGTAGACGATGGTGACGGTCTCGAAGCCGCGGTGCGGGTGCTCGCCGACCCCGCGGGGTTGGTCCGATGGCGGGAACTCGGCCGGCCCGGCGTAGTCCAGCAGCAGGAACGGGCTGATGCACTGCCCGAGCGTCTGGTACGAGAAGATGGTCCGCACCGGGAACCCGTTGCCGACCCAGTGCGCGTCCGCGTCGCGATTGATGCCGATGAGCTTTCTCACGTTGGTCCTCCTGGTGCGCTGGGTGTTACGCGGCCGCGCCGCCGGCGAACGCGGCGAACCCGTGGACGAACCGCCGGAGATGCTCCCGGACCGTCTCGTCGGCGATCGCGCCGGCCGGGTCGAACACGTCCCCCGCGCGGGCGACCAGGAGCCGCCCCCCGGTCCACAGTCTCGCCCCGAGAATGCGGAAGACGGGCAGCCAGGCGTCCTGGGCGAGGATCGTGCCGAACCCGCCGGGCGACGCGCCCAGGACGGCGACCGACTTGCCGCCGAACACCCGCTTGATGTCCGCCGGCGGGCGGGACAGCCAGTCGATCGCGTTCTTGAGCACCCCCGGGACCGAGTGGTTGTACTCCGGGGTGGCCAGAAGCAGGCCGTCGGCCGCGGCGATCACCTCCTTCAGGTCGGCCACGGCCGGCGGGACGCCCTCGGCGGCCTCCGCGTCCCCGTCGTAGAGCGGGACCCCGTGGACCGTGCGGACCGCCAACGTGGACCCGTCCGGCACCAGCCCCGCCGCGGCGCGGAGCAGCGCGGTGTTGAACGACCCGCGCCGCAGGCTGCCGGACAACCCGATCAGCTTCGCCATGACCGCCTCCCTCGGATCACTTCGATGACGCCGCTTCCAGTTTTTCGAGCTTCGTCTCGCGGCCGACCTTCTGCACGCTCTGCGCCTTGTCGTAGCTCTCCATCAGCGCCCGGTACGGCGGGACGATGTGGTCCACCATCACCTGCGCGAACGCCATCGCGTCGGGGCGGTTCCAGGTGCTCATCAACTCCGCCAGGACGGCGTAGGTGTCGATGGGGATCGCCCCGGCCTGGGCGATCCGGGCGGTCGTGATGTCGGTCGCCATCTTCGACCAGTTGCCCGAGGCGTCGATGATGCAGAAGACCTTGTACCCGGCGACCAGGGCGCTGAGCGTGGGGAACGCCATGCAGACGCTGGTTAGCGTGCCGGCCATGAGGAGCGTTCTGCGGCCGGTCTTCTCGATGGCCTCGACCCACTTCGGGTTGTCCCAGGCGTTGATCTGGCCGGTCCGCGGGATGTACACCGCCTCCGGGTTGTACTGGTGGATCTCGGGGATGAGCGGGCCGTTCGGCCCGTCGGGGACCGAGGCCGTGGTGAAGGTCGGGATCTTGGCGAGGCGGGACACCTTCGCCAGCGCGCACACGTGGTCGCGGAGCACGGGGAGTTCGATGTCCCGGACCAACTGGAATAGTCCGCTCTGGTGGTCGATCAGCAACATGACGGCGTCGTTCGGGTCGATCATCCACTTGTTGCCCGCGGCCATGACATGCCCCCTGGAGGTCGCTTGGAATCCCGGACACCCGGGGACTCGGTCGCCGGACCCGCGGCCTCACCCTCACCGGGCGATGTTGTAAGCCCACTCCGGTACGGTTGCAAGGACGCACTATCCGGTAACACAGTCACGTCCGGGACACCGGGCAGGCGCGTTGGGTGCCCCTATAGTTTTGGGCGTTCCGGGCGAGCGGGGGACGTCAGCCCCCTGTTGGTTCGCTTC
>DASSAT010000293.1:0-8417 GCA_035699305.1 Fimbriiglobus sp.
GGCGGGTTCGACCTCGGCGGCGGCGGGTTCGGCGGGGCGGGGAACATCAAGGCCGGGGCTGGCGGCGGGGCCGGGATGGGCGGGGCCGTGTTCAACTTGCTCGGCACCGTGACCGTCGTCAACAGCACGGTCGTCGGCAACGCCACCCTCGGCGGGCTGATGTCCCCGGGCGGTGTCCCGCCGCAGCCACTCCCGGACAACCGGGCCGCCAGCCTGGGCGGCGGGGTATTCAACCTGAACGGGACGGTCACGGTCGTCCAGTCCACCTTCGCCGCCAACGTCGCCGGGGAGGGCGGGTCGGTGTACAACCTGGCGTTCCCCGCCGCCCAGGGCGTCCCGACCGAGCAGACCGCCGGCCTGACGCTGGTCCAGTCGGTCTTCGCCGACTCGAAGACGCCCGGGGCCGCGGCCAGCGCCAGCGAGGTCTCCAACAGCCGGCTGGGCCGGGTCGCAGACGCCACCCTGACCGCGTCCGCCAAGAACATCACCAACGGGCCAGTCGTCAACAACGGGGGCACAGCGGACACCTCCGGTCTGATTACGGTGAGCGGCCCGGTCGTGGCTGCCGCGTTGGCCGACAACGGCGGGCTGACTCGGACTGTCGCCCTGCCGGCCGGCAGCCCGGCGATCGACGCCTCCGGGGCGACGACGGTCAACGACCCGTCGCTCGGCACCCCGATCGCCTTCGACCAGCGCGGCCCGGGGTTCCCACGGCTGGCCGGCGGGACGATCGACCTGGGGGCGTTCGAGGTGCCGCTGGCGACGACGACTACCGTGACCAGCTCGCTCAACCCGTCGCTCGTCGGGGACGCGGTGACGTTCACCGCCACGGTGTCGGCCGCCGTCGGCGTCCCAGGCGGGTCGGTGACGTTCGTGATCGACGGCGCCCCGGCGGCCACGGTCACGCTGACCGCCGGGGCGGCGACGTTCACGACGAGCACCCTGGCGGTCGGCGCACACACCATCCTGGCGGTCTACCCGGGTGCCCCCGGGTTCGTCGCCAGCTCCGGCACTCTGACGCAAGTGGTGGACCCGCTGGCGACAGCGACCGCCGTGACCAGCTCGCTCAACCCGTCGCTCGTCGGGGACGCGGTGACGTTCACCGCCACCGTGTCGGCCGCGGTCGGCGTCCCGGGCGGGTCGGTGACGTTCGTGATCGACGGCACCCCGGCGGCCACGGTCGCGCTGGCCGCCGGGGCGGCGACGTTCACGACGAACACCCTGGCGGTCGGCAATCACACGGTCCGGGCGGACTACTCGGGGGCGCCCGGGTTCGTCGCCAGCTCCGGCACTCTGACGCAAGTGGTGGACCCGCTCCCGCCGCCGGTGCGGCTGTTCGCGGTCGGGGCCGGGTACACCGGCGGGCCGCGGGTGCGGGTGTTCAACGAGGACGGCACCCAGCGGTTCGACTTCTTCGCGTTCGAGCCCGAACTGCGGTCCGGGGTGACGGTGGCCACCGCCGACGTCAACGGCGACCGCATCGAGGACATCATCGTCGCGCCCGGCAAGGGGGTCGGGCCGCGGTTCACGGTGGCCAATACGGTACAGGTCGAAGGGTTCCTCACGCCGTTCATCATCACGAAGTCCGGCAACGCCGCGCTGGCGGACACCGGCGGGCCGCGGGTGCGGGTGCTCAGCGGCGCCGACCTGAGCGTGATCGCCGACTTCTTCGCCCTGGAGCCGGAGTTCCGCGGCGGCCTCCGGGTCGCCGCCGGGGACGTGGACGGGGACGGCCGGGCCGAGGTGTTCGCCGCGGCCGGCAACACCGGCGGGCCGCGCGTCCGCGGGTTCCGCATCGCGCCGGACGGGCAGGCGGTCCCACTCGACGGGCCGCTGGGCAACTTCTTCGCCTTCGACTCATCGCTGCGGGACGGCGTCACCATCGCGGCCGGCGACCTGGACGGCGACGGCAAGGCGGAGCTGATCGCCGGCTCACCCGGGACCGAGCGGGCCGCCCAGCAGGTCAAGGTGTACGGGCCGGACGGCGCCGAGCGGGCGGCGTTCACCCCATTCGCGGACTTCGCCGCCGCGCGCGGGTTCGACGTCGGCGTGCTGGCCGCCCGGGACGGTGCCCCCGGGGCGGTGCTGGCCGGGACGGTGGACCAGTCGCTGTTCTGGCGGGCGTTCGATCCGCTCGGCCAGTCGATCCTCACCGTGACCGGCGGCCCCGCGGCCGGGCTGTCGGACGTGGCCGGGATCGACTACGGCGGCGAGCCGGCGGTCATCGCGGGGTCGTACAACGGCGACCCGCTCTTCGCCGGCGTCGCCCCCGGCCCGGTCTCGCCGGTCCCCGGGACCGACTCGGTCGTCCGGGTGTACGCCCGGTCGGGCGGCGACCCGCTGCTGGAGTTCCTCGCCTTCGAGACGACGTTCATCGGCGGGGTGTCGGTCGGCTGAGCCGCGGCGGGCGGTGTCTGCTATCACTACCTCCGGTGGCCCACCGCCCCGGAGGTCGTGTCATGCCCGTCCCGCCGGCCGAGTCCGTCGAGTTCGTCGAGATGTCCGGCCACATCGTCGATTCGCTGCTGCTGCCCAAGGTGCTCGACGCCATCCTCTCCCGCGGCGGCCGATACCACATCGACCGGTTCGACCTCGGCCAGAAGCAGGACGACCCCAGCTTCGCCCGCATCGAGGTCCGGGCCGATACCCCCGAAGCGCTCGAAGCCATCCTCCGCGAACTTCACCCGCACGGCGCCGTCCCGGCCGAGCCGGCCGACTGCCGCACCGTGCCGGCCGATGTGGAAGGCGCGTTCCCGGACGGGTTCTACTGCTCGACCAACTTCCGCACCCAGGTCCGGCTCGGCGGCGAGTGGGTCGATGTCGAAGACCAGGAGATGGACTGCGGCATCGTCGTGGACCCGGAGGGCGCCGCGGCTCGATGTGTGCCGATGGCCTCCGTTCGGAAAGGGGACCGGGTCGTCGTCGGCCGGGCCGGCACCCGCGTCTTCCCGCCGGAGGCGGAGATCCGCCGGCACGAGCTGTTCGAGTTCATGGCCAGCCCCGTCTCCAGCGAGCGGCCCAAGGCGGTCAGCGTCCGCGAGGTGGCCCAGGCGATGAAGCGGACGAGGAAGGCTGGCGAGAAGGTCCTCGCCGTCCTCGGCCCGGCGGTCGTCCACACCGGCGGCGGCGAGCTGGTGGCGAAGATGATCCGCGCCGGCTACCTGAACGTGCTCTTCGCCGGCAACGCCCTGGCCACCCACGACATCGAGCAGGCGTTCTACGGCACCAGCCTCGGCGTGTCGCTTTCGGAGGGGCTGCCGACCGACGAGGGGCACGAACACCACCTGCGGACGATCAACACCATCCGCCGGCTCGGCGGCATCCGGGCCGCGGTCGAGCAGGGCCGGCTCACGTCCGGGATCATGTACGAGTGCGTGAAGCAGGACGTGCCGTTCGTGCTGTGCGGCAGCATCCGCGACGACGGGCCGCTGCCGGAGGTCATCACGGACGTGATCGAGGCCCAGAACGAGATGCGACGGCACGTCCCCGGGACGGGGTTCTGTCTGATGGTGGCGACGACGCTGCACTCGATCGCGGTCGGGAACCTGTTGCCGGCGTGGGTGAAGGTGGCGTGCGTGGACATCAACCCGGCGACGGTGACGAAGCTGATGGACCGCGGCAGCACGCAGACGGTCGGCATCGTCTCCGACGCCGAGCCGTTCCTGCGGGCGCTGGTCGCGGAGCTGGAGAAGAATTGATCCGCAGATTACGCAGATTCCACAGATTAGAAAACAGATCAGAGAAGATGGTAAGATGGTAAAGACCGACCTTATCTCTACATCTCGTCTGTTTTCTAATCTGTGGAATCTGCGTAATCTGCGGATCAATTCTTCCCTTCTAGCGAGCCGCGCATGACGCCCCGCATCCTGATGTGCCCGCCGGACCACTACGGCATCGAGTACGAGATCAACCCGTGGATGAACCGCTCGCTCGGCGCCGTCCGCGTGTTGGCGTTCCGCCAGTGGACGAACCTGCGCGACACGCTTGTCTCCCTCGGCGTGCGGGTCGAGACGCTCCTGCCGAAGCCGGGGCTGCCGGACCTGGTCTTCACCGCCAACGCCGGGCTTGTTTACGAGAGCCTGTTCCTCAGCAGCCGGTTCAAGCACGAGGTCCGCGCCCGCGAGTCGCCGGTGTTCGACGAGTGGTTCGCCGCGCACGGGTTCGCGGTGGAGCACCTGCCGGACGGGATGTTCCACGAGGGGGCCGGGGACGCGCTCTTCTGCGGCGGCGTGCTGTTCGCCGGGTATCGCCAGCGGTCGGACGCCCAGGCGCACCAGTGGGTCGCGCGGCGGCTCGGGGTGCGGTGCCTGCCGCTGGAGTTGGTCAACCCGCGGTTCTACCACCTCGATACCTGCTTCTGCCCACTGGCCCCCGGCGAAGCCCTCTATTACCCGGAGGCGTTCGACGACTACGGCCGGCGGGTGCTTTCCACGCACGTGCCGACGCTGATCCCGGTGGCCGAAGCCGAGGCGCACCGGTTCGGCTGCAACGCGGTCGTGGTCGGCAAGACGGTCGTCCACAACAGCCGGTGCCCGCAACTAGCCGCGGACCTGAAACAGGCAGGCTACAAGACGATTGAGGTGGAGCTGGACGAGTTCCTGAAGGCCGGCGGCAGCGCCAAGTGCCTGACGCTGCGGCTCGACGGTGAGGAGGCGGCCGGGTGGAAAGCTATGAGCGGTGAGCGGTGAGCGGTGAGCGGTGAGCAACAACCGGAATCCCCGCTTTTTGCTCATAGCTCACCGCTCATAGCTCACCGCTCATCGCTCACCGCTCATCGCTCACCGCTCAGTACTGCACCAGCGCCCGCGGCTGCGCGGCGTCTGATCCGCGACGGTCCAGCCACCACCGGCCCAGGAACGCCGCCAGCGCCACCACGTTCGCCGCCAGAGCTAACTGCCGGGCGGTCGTCATCCGTAGGTCGTAGCCGTTGAGCGTCTTCGCCCGGTTCACCTCCACCTTCTGCCGCTCCGGCTCGCTGTTGGCGTTCGCCTCGCGCAGGGCGAACTCGCCGTACACGTGATGGCGGATCGCCGTCTCCAGCCCGAACCCGACGGCCGACTGGAACAGCAGCAGCAACAACAACACCCCCGTCGCCGTGGACAGAATGGCGAACCGCTGCGGCCAGTACTCCCGCACTGGCTCGGGGAGCTGCTCGGGGTCGGTGTTCCGCAATACGAGCCGCTCGAACCAAGCGGTGGCCAGGGTGACGAGCAACACCAGCATGTACGGCCACATCCACCAGCTGGTGCGCATCTTGGCGTCGATGTCGGCGGCGTCGGCGGTGACGTCCGGGAGCGGGTTGACGGAGTAGCCCTTGACCATCGACTCCCAGGCGGTCTGAGAGTAGAGGTGGACTCCGCCGGGGTAGCTACCGGCCCAGGAGAAGAAGGTCAGCAGGAAGATGAACGTCAGGCACCCGGCGGGGATCCAGGCCAGCCCCTGCGGCGTGAGCACCAGGGCCGCGGTCTTCTCGTACCCGGACGGCGCCGAGTCGGGCCGGTAGGCGGCGGACGCGCTCCAGGGGGAGGCCCGACCGGCCGGCGGCGGGGTGCGATCGACCCGGTCGAGCGTGATGGGATCGGACGACGGCTTCACGGCGGAGCGCTCCAGGTTCGGGTCGGGCGACGGTCGATACCCGGGCGGGGGGGCGGCCGGGCCGGCATTCGGATCGACGGACGGAACATACGCGGCCGGGACCGGGATCAGTTCGCGGCACCGGGGGCAATCGGCGACCGTGCCGGCGGTCGAGTCGGGCAACTCGACCGTCCGGAGGCAGTGCGGGCAAATCTGCCGGATCACGGGCAGCCCTCAGCGGTGAGCTTGCTCTGTTGAAACCTCGGTGAATCTTGGCGAGCGGGGGGCGTAAGCCCCCTGTTTTTGCCGAGCCAACAGGGGGCTTACGCCCCCCGCCCGCCAAGATTTCAACAGAGCACGGTGAGCTTTGAGCGGTGAGCGGTGAGCCAAACCAGAATACTGATTACCCCGGACCGGGTCTCGCCGCCAGGGTTTTCGCTCATCGCTCAAAGCTCACTGCTCACCGCTCAAAGCTCCCGGAAGGTAGTCGAGCAGGTCGGTCGCTGTCAGCGCAACCTGACCCAACTCGCCGGCCGCCAGGTCGCCAGCCCGGCCGTGGGTCCACGCGCCGAGGGTCGCCGCGTCGAACGCGGACAACCCCTGGCCGACCAGGGCCGCGATCAGCCCGGTCAGCACGTCGCCGGACCCACCAGTCGCCATCCCGGGGTTCCCGGTGTCGTTGCGGTACACCCGCTGCCCGTCGGTAACGACCGTCCGGTGCCCCTTCAACACTAGCACCAACTTGTGTCGTTGGCAGAAATCAACCGCCAGACGCTCCCGGTCCGCCTGCACCTGAGATGTCGGGACACCCAGGAGCCGGGCGAACTCCCCGGGGTGCGGCGTCAGGACCAGCGGCCCCGGCCGCTCCGGCAAGTCGTCGTCCTTTAGCGGGGCCAGAACATTCAGCCCGTCGGCGTCGAGGACGACCGGCTTGTTCGGCAGCCGGACCAGCAGGCCGCGGACCAGGAAGCCGACGTCCTCGCGGTCGCCCAGCCCCGGGCCGACGGCGAGGACATCGGCGGGTTCGGCGAGCCGGGCCAACTGTTCCAGGCACGCCTCGCTGAAGGTGCCGTCGGCCCGGCCGGCGATGCTGGCGGTGGTGTAGCACGGGTTGCCGGCGGCGACGACCGGCTGCACGTCGGCCGGGCAGGCGACCTGGACCAGGCCGGCGCCGCCGCGCAGCGCCGCCGACCCGCACAGGACGGCCGCCCCGGACATGCCCCGGCTACCGGCGACGACCAGCACCCGGCCGTAGGTGCCCTTGTGGGAGTCCGGCGGCCGGGGCGGCAGCCGCTGCGGGGCGGCGATCACGTCGAGCGGTGCGGTCATGGGTGTCTCCTTGTGCCGATGCCGGCCTATCGCTTTGATGATTCACGGATTCGTCCGCGAGTTCTACCCGAGTTCCGCGCCGGCCGACTTCTGCTATCCTGCACGCAGCCGACCCACCCGGACGGGGGGCTTCGCATGTCCAAGAAGAAGAAAATCCGCGTCGAGCTGCGGCGGAACCGCACCAAGCCGCCGCGGGAGAAGGACCTGACCCGGCAGTTCCAGGAGGACGCCGACCGCACCGGCGACGCTCACACCGGCGAGCGGGTCCGCGCCAAGGGGGACGTGTCCCGCCGCCGGACCATCGTCCTCGACGAGTCCGGGGAGAACGCCGCGCCGATGCCGTCCGCGGACACCGCCGCTCGGCCGGGCCGGGTGCTGCGGGTCCACGGCCTCAACAGCTACGTCGAGGCCGAGGACGGCACCGTCTACCGCTGCGCCGTCCGCCGGCTGCTGAAGACGCTGGCCACCGACGAGCGGAGCATCGTCACCACGGGGGACCGGGTGTGGTTCCGCCCTGCGGGGTCAGGAGTCAGGAGTCAGGAGTCAGGAGTCAGGAAGACGGACCAAGCCGGGGCGGCTACTCGGTCTTTTGACTCCTGTCTCCTGACTCCTGACTCCTCTCCACCCGAAGGCATGATCGAACGGGTCGAGCCTAGACACGGGGTCCTCACCCGGGCCAGCCGGCGGCGGGAGCACGTCCTGGTCGCCAACGTCGATCAGCTGGTGATCGTCATGTCGCTGGTCGAACCGACCCTCAAGCCGCACCTGATCGACCGGTACGTCGCCGCGGCGCTCAAGGGCGGGCTGGCGCCCGTGGTCTGCCTGAACAAGGCCGACCTCGCCGACCCGGTTGCGCTTCAGCCGATGATCGGGGCGTACTCCCAGCAGGGGGTGCCGGCCGTCCTGACCAGCGCCGTTACCGGGTTCGGGGTCGATCGGCTGCGCGAGTTACTCCGCGGCCGGGCGACGGTGTTCAGCGGCCAGAGCGGGGTTGGCAAGTCGTCGCTCTTGAACGCGGTGCAGGCGGGGCTGGGGCTTCAGGTGCGGGAGGTCAGCGAGAGCAGCCAGAAGGGCCGGCACACGACCACCACCGCCGAGCTGATCCGGCTGGCGTCCGGCGGGTGGGTGGTGGACACGCCCGGCATCCGGCAGTTCCAACTGTGGGACACCCGACCGGAGGAGGTTGAGGGGTACTTCCGCGAGTTCGGGCCGTTCGTGGCGCTGTGCGGGTTCCCGGACTGCACCCACACGCACGAGGCGAACTGTGCCGTCAAGGACGCCGTCGCCCGCAACCTGCTCAGCCAGCGGCGGTATCAGAGCTACCTCGGCCTGTTCCACGGGGTCGCGGAGTAGGGCGATTTTCTTTCTCCCCTCTCCCCGCTGGGGAGAGGGGCCGGGGGTGAGGGGTGGAAGCTTGTGGTGGGGGAAGCGCAGACCCCTCACCCCTGCCCCTCTCCCCAACGGGGAGAGGGGGAAGACAGGGGACCGCCCGCACCGAATCTACCGGCGGCGCC
>DASSAT010000294.1:0-3895 GCA_035699305.1 Fimbriiglobus sp.
ATCGCATTCGATCGCTCGGGAGGGCGTCCAGGGTCGTGCCGGCGATGTACTCCATGGCACGCTCGGCCGCGTCGATCATGTCGGCGAGAGCCGTCAGCTCGTCCCGCGGCGTCATACGCGCACTTCCTCGCGCAAGATATAGGGGCGGAGCCTCGACTTGAGGTTGCTTTTCAGTGCCAAGTCCACGGGCACCCCTAATCGCTCCTCAAGCGTCATTACGAGGTCGCCCAGGGTAAACAAAGACGGGCGGGCGTCCGGCCGGAACGTCACCAGCACGTCCAGGTCGCTGTCCGGCCGGTGGTCGCCGCGGACCCGGGAGCCGAACAGCCCCAGTTCGCTCACGCCGAACCGCTCGGCCAGTTCGGGGAGCATCGCCCGCAGTTGGTCCCGGTATCGTTCCGCCTCGGGGGTCATGGCAGTTCTACCACTTCGACGTTCCGGTTGGTGTACACGCAGATGTCGCCGGCGATCTCCAACCCGGCCCGGACCACCTCGCCGGGCTTGAGCTGGGTGTGCGTCAGCAGCGCCCGCGCCGCGGCCAGGGCGTAGGGGCCGCCGGAGCCGATCGCCAGCACGTCGTCCGACGGCTGGATCACGTCGCCGGTGCCGCTGACGAGCAACAGGTGGTCGCGGTCGAGTACGATCAGCATCGCCTCCAGCCGCCGCAACACCCGGTCGGTTCGCCACTCCTTCGCTAACTCCGTGGCGGCGCGTGGGACGGACCCCTGGTGGTCGCGGAGCTTGGCCTCGAACCGCTCCAGCAGCGCGAAGGCGTCGGCCGCGGCCCCGGCGAACCCGGCCAGCACCTTGCCGTCGTAGAGTCGGCGAATCTTGCGGGCGTCGGACTTCATCACCACCTGGCCGAGCGTTACCTGGCCGTCGCCGCCGATGGCCGCCCCGGCCGCGGTGCGGACCGCCAGGATCGTTGTCGCACGCAAGCGGGCCACCGGAAATCTCCCCCCAGGTCGGGCGAATACCACTGCGCCCGTGTTCAACCGGACACCGGTTGCCGGAATCCTCGTCCGCCGCCGGCTATTCAACTGGCCGTGGGGGTATGATAACCCGACCCGGCGGCTCCGGCCCACCCCGGATGGCCGGGCGGTCTACAATGGGGGCGGAGTTCCGACGCGAGAGGTAAGGCTTTTCCCGAGCCTGCTGCGACTTGGAGGAGAGCTTCTCATGAATAAGGTACTGTCGATCTTGGCGGCGGCCGTACTGGCCGGGGGCGGGCTGGCCCCCGCGGCAATGGCGGCGGAGACCGCCGGCCGGATGCGGGTCGAGGACAAGGCCGGGGCGTTCACCCCGGACGGGATCAAGAAGGCCGAGGAGGCGTTCGCCGACACGTCGTTCCGGTCGCCGACCCACTTCACCGTGGTGACGGTCGGGGAAATCCCGGCGGCGCGGAAGCGGGACTTCGACGCGGTCGCCAAGGACCCGGAGCAGCGCGGCCGGTTCTTCGAGTCGTGGGCGCGCGAACTGGCCGACGCTCACCCGGACAAGGGGGTCTTCGTCCTGATGTTCGTGGGCGAGAAGAGGTACATTGTCCGGGCGGTGGCCGACAAGGCGTCCGACGTGTACCGGCACTTCACCGACGCCGACGCCCATAAGTTGGTCGAGAAGTTGAGCGCGGGGTGCCGGCGGGCGCTGGGCCAGCCAGCCGACCAGGCGAAGGCCGAGCGCGACGCGGCCCTGCTGGACGCGACCGGCTACGTCGTCGCTCAACTCAAGGACACCTCCGTCCCGGTCGTCGGCGAGCGGACCCGGGCGGCGTCGTCCGACTCCAACGGCAATAAGGGCGGGACGAACATTCTGGGCTACGTCTGCATCGGGTTGGCCGTGCTGCTGGGCATCTGGCTGGTCGTCGGGATCATCCGGGCCTTCACCGGTGGGGGCGGCGGCTATGGCGGTGGTGGCTACGGCGGCGGGTTCGGGGGCGGCGGTTTCTTCCCGAGCCTCATGGGCGGCCTGTTCGGGGCCGCGGCGGGGATGTGGCTCTACGACAGCTTCATGGGCGGCCACCACAGCGCCTCCGCCTCCGACGCGATGGGCGGCTACGGTGGCGACACCGGGGCCAGCGACACCGGCGAGGGGAACTACGACGAGGGCGCGTCCGCCGGCTCGGAGGGCGGCGACTGGGGCGACGCGGGCGGCGGGGACGCTGGTGGCGGCGACTGGGGCGGCGACGCCGGAGGCGACTTCGGAGGTGGCGACTTCGGGGGTGGGGACTTCGGCGGCGGCGACTGGTAATAGGAAGGGAAAAGGTAAAAGGGAAAAGGGTAAAAGTGGAGCGGTCTGCCTTCCACTTTTACCCTTTTCCCTTTTACCTTTTCCTTATGGCTTCTTCTCTTCGCCTCGGCACCCGCGGCAGTTCGCTGGCCGTGTGGCAGGCCAACCACGTTGCCGACCGGCTCCGGCCGCTCGCTCGCCCGCGGCCGGTCGAGTTGGTGCGGATCGAGACGCACGGCGACCGCGACCAGTCCACGGCACTAGCCGCGATGGGCGGGTTCGGCGTCTTCACCCGGGCCATCCAGCAAGCACTGCTCGACGGCCGCGTCGATGTCGCCGTCCACAGCCTCAAGGACCTGCCGACGCTGCCGACCGACGGGCTGGAACTCGCCGCCGTCCCGCCGCGCGGCCCGGCCGGGGATGCCTTCGTCTCCCTTAAGCACAAGCGCTTCGACGAATTGCCGAAGGGCGCGACCGTCGGCACCAGCAGTCTGCGGCGGCGGGCGCAGCTGCTCAACCGACGGCCGGACCTGACCCTGATCGAGCTGCGCGGCAACGTGGAGACCCGGCTGCGCAAGCTGCGCGAGCAGGACCTGGACGCGATCATCCTCGCGGAGGCGGGCCTCGACCGGCTCGGGCTGCGGCACGAGATCACCGAGTTGCTCGACCAAGGCTGGATGCTGCCGGCGGTCGGGCAGGGGGCGATCGGGCTGGAGTGTCGGACCGATGACACTGAGGTGCGGCACCTCGTCGAGGGAGTGAACGACCCGGCGACGTGGCAGCGGGTGACGGCCGAGCGGGCGATGCTCTACGCTCTTGGCGGCGGCTGCCTGGTGCCGATCGGGGCCACGTCGCGGGTGGAGGACGGCCTGCTGACGGTCCGCGGGATGGTGCTGTCGCCGGACGGCGCGCGGCGGGTGGTGGCGACGCACCGCGGCCCGGCCGACGCCCCGCTGGCCGTCGGGCAGGAACTCGCCGCCATGCTGCTCGCCGAGGGGGCGGGGGAGTTGCTCAAGCTGTGACCCCGACCATCACCGTCGCCAACCCGGACTGGCTCGCGGAGCTGGCTCCGCCGGACCTCGTGATCGCGGACCCCGCCGACCGGGTGCGGCTGGCGATCCGGCTGGCGCTGGAGAACGTCGAGCGCGGCACCGGCGGACCGTTCGGGGCGGCGGTGTTCGAGGCGGCGACCGGCCGGCTGGTAGCGGCGGGGGTCAACCGGGTGGTCCCGCTGGGCAACTCGGCCCTGCACGCCGAGGTGGTGGCGCTGATGTTCGCCGAGGCCCGGGTCGGGTCGTACTCCCTGAGCGTCTCGGAACATGAATTGGTCGCGTCGTGCGAGCCGTGCGCGATGTGCCTGGGCGCGACGCTCTGGAGCGGGGTGCGGCGGCTGGCGTTCGCGGCCGCCCGGGACGAGGCGCTGGCCGCCGGGTTCGACGAGGGGCCGGTCTTCCCGGAGTCTTACGCCTACCTGGCGCGGGCCGGGGTCGAGGTCGTGCGGGGGCTGTGCCGGGAGGAAGGAGCGAAGCCGTTCGAGCTGATCGACGGCGACCTGGCGCTGCACGGCCGGCGGATCGACCAGACCCCGCCGGGAGTAGTCGATGCGTGCCGGAACATCGCGGTCGAGCGCGGCCGGGCGATTAACTGGCTCTGTGGCGAGTGGGACCGG
>DASSAT010000295.1:0-2486 GCA_035699305.1 Fimbriiglobus sp.
ACGCTTGCGCCCCCCCCCCCCTGCGTTGCGCCGAGCCAGGACGTGAGACACCTCATCGGCGATCCTCCAGGTGTAGACGGTGACGTGAATGGAAGGCCGTGATGCCTTCCACCCGGCCAGTTTAGATGGGAAGGACGATTCCGATAGAGAAATCGAGAAAAAATCGAAAACTCGTTCCGCGGTCGGCTACTTCTTCTTCTCCTCCTTCTTCTTCTCATCCTTCTTCTCCGGCTCGGCCTTGCCCTCCTTGATGATCTTGATCGCCTTCTCGAACAGCTGCTTGAGGTCCTTGTCCTTGTCCTTGATGGCCGCCTGCTGCTTCTCCAGCTCGCCGAGGGCGAACTTGGCGGCGGTGCCCATCGTCACCAGGGTGGTGAGGGCGGCCACCACCACCGTCGGTTCTGGGTCCTTGACGCACTGGGCGATGTCGGTCACGACCGGCCTGGCCCGCGGGCCGAGGACCGCCAGCGCCCCCAGCGCCTGCACCTTCTGGGCGTCCTCCCGGGCGGTCAGGTACTCGGCGATCAGCTTCATGTTCGCGTCCACCGTCCGGTCGTCGTACATCATCTGGGCGACGTACAGCCAAATCTTGACCGTGTCGTCCTTCTCCTGCTTGAGCCGCTGGTTGATCTCCGCCAGGTACGGGGCGACCAGGCTCGGGTACGCGGCCGGGTTGGCGGTGTACGGCGGGCCGAGGACGATCATCGACTGCATCGTCTCCATGCGGACGGCGGCGCACTCGTCCTTGAGCAGCGCGAACACCAGCTTGTGCATGGCCGCCATGTTCGGCTGCCGCTTGATCGCCGGCAGTTTGTACGGGGCGCCGGGGACGGGCGGCTTGTCCTCGTAGATCGGCGCGCCGAGCCGGCCCAGGGCGGCGGCCGACGCCTGCCGAATCTCCCACGACGGGTCGTTGGCGATGCCGATCATCGCGGGGATGGCCTCGTACCCGTCGGTGCCCATCGCCGCCAGGGTGCGGGCCGCGTGCAGCCGGATCATGCTCCCCTTGCCGGCCTTGGCGATCGCCCCGCCCAGCGCCCGGGCGGCGGCGTGCAGTTCGTCCTTGTTGTCGGTCCCCACCGCCCCGAGGATCAGGATGGCGTTGATCAGCACCCCGGGGTCCGGGTCGTTGGCGATGAGCCGGATGAGTTCCTTGGGCGCGACCTTGCGAGCCTCCGGGCCGAACAGCGGCACCACTTTGATGGCCGAGTCGCGGACCGCCGGGTCGGGGCTTTTGAAGTCGCCCAGCCACTCGCCCAGCGACCGGCCGTTGACCGACTTCGGATACTCGCCCTTCTTGGCCGGCCCCTTTTTAGGCTCCTCCTTCTTCGGCGCCGGGGTAGGCGGAAAGACCGGAGGCGACGACGACGTACCCGGCGGCGCGGGCGGGACGCCGGGGACCGATGGCGGCGTCTGGGTCCCTGGCGGCATCATGGTTGTGACCGGCGACTGAGGCTTGGCCGCGAGTGCCGGCGCGGGCGCCAGTTCCGGGGGCGTGCCGGCCGGCGGGTGTATGGTGTTGGGCAGCTGCGGGTAGACCCAGCCCGGCCCGCCGGGCGGGCTGGCGGCCGGGGCGGGGGTTTGTGTCGCCGGCGTCGGCTGCGGGAGGGCCGCGACCACCGCCCCGGGGGGCGACGGCAGGACCGGCGCGGGCTTCGTCGGCGGCGTCGGGGCGGGTTTGTCGGAGCAGCCGGCGGCCACGAGCGCGACCGCAACGACCCAACCGGCAGGACGGACCGGGACCATTGGGCGGACTCCTTCGCGTCGTCTTCCCGTGTGTCAGCATACCCTTAGGTTGAAGAACGACGCAACCCGGGGTGCCGTTGGCCACCCGGGGACGCCGGCGGGCCGGGGGGCTTGCGTGGAATTCGTCGCGGTAACGGTCGCAGGGGTCGGGCGGCGCTACCTGCTGGCGGGGACAAGTTCTGCCGTTGGCCAGCCGGTCGTGATCGTGCTGCACGGGACCGGCGGCACCGCCGCGTGGGCCGACGACGAGACCGGGTGGTCAGCGGTCGCCGCGCGGGAGGGGTTCGCGCTGGCGATCCCCGAGGGGCTGCCGCCGGACCCGCACAAGCCGCCGAAGTTCCTGACCAACCCGCAGCGCTGGACGGAAGGCACCGAGGACGTCGAGTTCCTGTCAACGGTGATCGCGGACGTGCTGCGGCGGGCCTCCGGCGACCCGCGGCGGGTGTACCTGACCGGCTTCTCGAACGGGGCGGCGATGGCGTTCCGGTTCGCGGCGGAGCGGGCGGAGTTGCTGGCCGCGGTCGCGCCGGTTGCCGGCTACTGCGAGGTGCCGGACCCGAAGCCGAGCCGGCCGGTGCCGACGCTCACCGTCATCGGCACCGCCGACCCGCTGGTCCCGCTGCGCGGCGGGCCGGTGCGGCTGCCGTGGGGCGGCCGGCTGGTGGATCGTCCGCCGGTGGCCGAGTCGCTGGAACGGTGGGCGAAGGCGCTCGGCTGTTCGCCGGTGCCGGAGGTGGTGT
>DASSAT010000296.1:0-7116 GCA_035699305.1 Fimbriiglobus sp.
CCGAATGCTGGAGTAAACGAAGTCGCCGACCGGGTACAACCGCTGGACCGGTTTGGCGTCGTCCGCCGTCGCCGTGCCGCCGACCGTGGCGGCGACGAGGGCGAGGGCCGTCCGCAAGAATCCATTCGGCATCGGGGGAACCCTTCCTCGACGGGGTGGGGGACCGGCCCGTCCGCGGGCCGGCGGTACGCCGCGGGAGGATAGCAACACCGGCCGACATGGCAAGCCGAACCGGGTGTGCCTGTTCGTCTACTGCGACGGGTCGGTGCGGGGGCTGACGTTCGCCACCCCGATCGGGGTGTTGCAGGCGATGGCCAGCCGCAACCTCGGCGAAGTCGTGGGGGAGTGATCCGCCGATCCCAACCCAGCGAGCGGGGGACGTAAGTCCCCCGAGTGCTCGTGCGAGGGGGTTGGACTTGGGAAGCACTCGGGGGACTAACGTCCCCCGCTCGCCTTGTGGGCGAGTTTGAACTCGCGGACTAGCGGGGCCGCAAGGCGTGCCGGTGGCCCCGGTTGCGCGGGCTGTGCCCGGGTCGAGCGATCTGGCGGCTGGCGCGGTTCCGCCTGCTGCGCAGACAATCCAGACCGGGGAAACCTGGTCCCGTCACAACCCCGGTCCGGGTTCGGCCCCCGGCCGACTTTCGTCCGGTATGTTCACTGGTGGACCGGTCCGCGGGGGCTGGGCAAGGTCCAGCGGGTGTTTTTGCAAACTTTGCGGTCAAGCCCAGCGTCTTTCTAGTGCGACCCCCGATGGTCTCGGTCCGTACCGACATCCTCCCCCGGCGGTCCCCGTCCTCGTGACCGAGGGCCGACGCGGATCGGTCTTGTTACGTCTGCCACTGACACTGGCACCGGCACTGCTTCGTGACCGAGGGCCGACGCGGATCAGTCTCGATACTCCCCCCCGATGGTGCATCCGATGGCGAGCACGCTCCCCGCTCCGACGCGAGCCACCCGGCGGCGGTCCCTGACCCGCCCGGCGGCGCTGCCCCTGCGGTTCGAGTTGCTGGAGGACCGCAGCCTGCCGTCGTTCAGCTTCCCGCTGCTGGGCGGCAACTGGAACGAGATGGGGCCGCGAAACATCGCCGTCCAGCCCAGCCACACCGGCGAGGCGGGGCAGGGCACCTCGTCCCCCGGCGGGCTGGCCTCGACGGGGCGGATCTCCGACGCCGTGGCCGACCCGAATAACATCAACGTCGCCTACGTCACGACGGCCAGCGGCGGGGTGTGGAAGACGACCGACTACGGCGAGACGTGGCGGCCGCTGACCGACCGGCTGCCGTTGGCCACCACCCCGGGGCTGACCGACGACCTGCGCACCCTGAACATGGGCGGGATCGCGCTGTCGCCGATCGACTCGAACATCGTCTACGCCGGCGAGGGGGAGCAGGCTCAAGGCACCCTCGGCCACGGCATCCTCAAGTCGCTCGACGGCGGGGCGACCTGGCGGCTGATCACCGGCCCGGGCGACGCGTTCGAGTTCTCGAGCATCCCGCAGATCATCGTCCTGCCGAACCCGGCCGCCCCAACCGACCCGACCCGGGAACTGGTCTTCGCCTTGGTCGGGGTAGGGTTCGGCGGGGCGGGTGGGAGCGCCGGGATCTGGCGGAGCGACGACGGCGGCGAGACGTGGCTGAAGATCACGCCGCTGCTCAACACGCAGAACGGCACCTCCCCGTTCGCCACGTACTGGGACATGGCGGTAGACCCGACCAACCCGAACATCGCCTACGTGTCGTACTTCGACGGCAGCATCGTCACCGGCATCTACCGGACCACGAACGCGCTGTCGGCCACGCCCGACTTCGTCGATCCGCCGGGTACCCCGGAGGGCCAGCTGGTCGGGACTCCGTGGACGGTCGTGTTCGGCGGCGTCGGCGGGGGGGTGGTGCCGTCCGGTCTGCTGATCGGGCGGATCAACTTCGTCCTGGCCCCGAGTTCGCCGAGCACCCTGTACGTCTTCGCCGGGGACGGCCCGACCGACGGCCAGCGCGGGGTGTACCGCAGCCAGGACCGCGGGACCACCTGGCGGGAGTACGGGAATGTGCCGACCGTCGTCCGCGGCCAGGAATCGTACAACATGGCGATCGCCGTCGATCCGACGAACGTGAACCGGCTGGTGCTGTCCGGGCTGGACGTGGTGGCGTACACCAGCGACGCGCTGAACCCCGACCCGAACGCGGTCACCTGGACCGACATCGCCCGCGACGCCGACGGCCAGGGGCCGCACGTCGATCACCACACCATCACGTTCACGGCCCGCGACCAGAACGGCCAGCGGCAAATCCTGGCCGGCAGCGACGGCGGCATGTTCCGCACCCGGACGTTCGACACGACCGGCTCGCCGCCGGTGATCGACTGGGAGTCGGCCAACGGGCAGCCGGGGCCGCACGCCCTGAACGCCACCCAGTTCGTCGGCATCGCCCTGCACCCGTCGTCGGCCGACGAGTTGGTCGGCGGCACGCAGGACAATGGGACGATCCGGTTCTTCGACGACGGCGCGGTGATGACGTCGGTGGACCTGACCGACAAGCAGATCCAGGTGCCCGAGGCGCACGCCGGGCCAACGTCCCAGGGCGGCGACGGCGGCGACGCGGTCTACGACCCGACCACCCCCGAGACCATCTACACGGTCGGCCCGGTCCCCAGCCGCGGGACCACGAACTGGGTGACAAAGTCCACCGATGGCGGCCGGACCTGGGCCGCCGCCTCCAACGGGATCGGCTCACCGGAGGAGGCGCTGTTCTACCCGCCGATCATCAACGATCCGTCGCTGCCGGAGCGGGTCTTCGTCGGCACGGACGCGGTCTACGAGACCACCGACTTCGGGGCCAGCTGGCACCGCGGACCGACCGACTACCCGTTCCCCGCGCCGATCCACATCGCCAACGACCTGCCGTTCGTGACAGGGGCGCTTCCCAACAACGGGCAGCCGGGGGCACCGTCGGTGGTGGCCATGGGGCTGGGCCGGTCGGACCCCTACACCATGTATGTGGCGGTCGATTTCCGGGTCGGGCCGAACTTCTCCAACGGGCCGGCCCTGTACCGGATCAACGTCACGTACTCGGACCCCCAGATCAGCCCCCCGAGCGATGCGATCCCCTGGCGGGACGTGTCGCCGATCGCGACCGGGTCGCACCCCATCGTTCTGAGCGACTTCATCACCGGGCCCTTGGTCGTCGGCGACCCGATGCCGCCGATTCCCAGCCCCCCCGCCCCCGCGCCCCAGGTCCCGACCGATCCGCAGTCCAACGACCTCTCCGGCGGCATCACCAACATCGCGGTGGACCCGTTCGACTCGAACATCGTCTACGTCACCACCAGCGGCCACCAGATCTGGCAGACGTTCAACGGCGGCTCGACCTGGAGATTGATGAGCACCCAGGGGCTACCAACCGGCCCCCTCCAGGGGAGCTTCAACGATATCGTCATCGACCCGAACCTGCTGAGCGTCGGCGGGCAGATCGACGACGTGCTCTACGTCGCCACCGAGATCGGCGTATACACGCTGTCTAACCCGACCCAGGACGTGTCCACCCAGGTGTGGACCCGGGTCGGCGGCGACGACGACCAGAACACCCCGGGGTTCCAGACGGACGCCAGTGTCTCGGACCTGGAGCTGAACACCGCCACCGGCATCCTGGCCGCGGGCACCTACGGCCGCGGCGTCTGGGAGTTCCAGATCCGGCCGTACATCAGCGGCATCGTCTTCGACGACACCGACGGCGACGGCATCCGCGACGAGAACGGCAACGGGCTGATCGACGCTGGCGACGACAAGGGCATCCCCGACATCGAGGTGGTGGCCAACCGCATCGAGCCGGCCCCGCCGTTCCAGGCCGCCAACACCAAGACCCTCAACGACCCGGTCGGCCAGCGCAGCGGGTTCTACGTCTTCCGGGCGCTGGAGAACGGCACCTACGACATCACCATCGGGGTCGGCACCCGGCTGCCGGTGGACCCGAACAACCCGTTCTACGTCAGCACCCCGCCGCTCAACCCGGTGCTCGACCAGAACAGCACCATCCCGACGGCCGACATCGGCGTCTTCCGCCGGGTCAACGTCACCGGGGTGAAGTTCAACGATCGCAACACCAACGGGGTGCAGGACGCCAACGAGTTGGGCCTGCCCGGGTGGACGTTCCAGCTGTACGACTCGGCCAACCCGGCGGTGACGCTGGCCACCGCGGTCAGCGACGGCACCGGGGCGTTCACCTTCACCGGGCTGGGCCAGCTGACCAGCGGCGGGCAGTTCCGCATCCGCGAGATCGGCCAGGCCGGGTGGGTGGCGACGACGGCCGCCGACCAGCCGGTCCCGGCGTTCACCAGCGGGCAGAACATCACCGGCATCCTGTTCGGCAACGTGATCACCGGCAGCCTGCTGATCACCGGCTGGCCGGACCCGGCGACGACCCCGGCCGGCATCCCGGTGACGTTCACCCTGACCGTCCGCGACCAGTTCAACAACGTGTTCACCGGCTACCGCGGGACGGTGCGGTTCACCACCACCGACGGCGGCACCGCGACCACGCTCGACAGCGGGTCCGGCCCGCAGCCGTTCCCGCTGGACTACACGTTCACCGCCGCCGACGCCGGCCTGCACGCCTTCACCGTGGTGTTCACCACGGCCGGGCCGCAGAGCCTCAGCGCGGTGTCGGCGACCGACCTGGGCATCACCGGGACCAGCGCGGCGATCACCGTGACGGCCGGCGCCGCGAGTCAACTGCGGCTGCTCGGGTTGCCGGCGTCGGTCGTCGCCGGGCAGGTGTCCAGCGTCACCGTGACCGCGGCCGACGCGTTCGGCAACCAGACCGCGTACACCGGACCGGTAGCGTTCACCGCCACCGACCCGGCGGCGTCGCTGCCGTCCGGCGCCGCCCTGACCAACGGCATCGGGGTGTTCGGCGTCGTGTTCCGCACGGCCGGCAACCAGTCGCTCACGGTCAGCGACCCGGCCAACGTGCTGTCTCCGGCGTCGGCGAGCACCCGGGTGGACTCGGCGGCCGGCAGCCAGTTCTTCCTGGTCGGCGTCCCCGCCACCACCGTGGCCGGCACGACGTTCGTCTTCACCGTCCGGTTCCTGGACCCGTTCGGCAACCCGGCGCTCGGCCCGGTCCACTTCACCGTCGATGACCCGCTAGGGACCGTCCCGGGCGACTACCTGTTCACCGCCGCCGACGGCGGCGAGGCGTCGTTCACCGCGGCGTACCGGACGGCCGGCACGCGGACGCTGACGGTCTCCAGCCCGAACGGCACGGTGACGCCGGCCACCGGCACCACGCTGGTAACGGCGGCGGCGACTGCCAAGTACACGGTGGGCGGGTTCCCCACCCCGGTGCAGGTCGGGACGACGGGCGCGGTGACGGTGACGGCGACCGACGCCTTCGGCAACCTGACGAGCGGGACGGTGACGGTGAACACCACCGACGCGAAGGCGGTGCTGCCGGGCCAGGTGGCGGTCACCGGGTCGGCGACGTTCAACGTGACGTTCAACACGGCCGGGACGCAGGCGATCGCCGTGACCGACGGGACGGCGAGCGGGTCGCAGACGGGCATCGAGGTGACGGCGATCCCGCCGCCGCCGCCGCCCCCGCCGCCGCCCAACCCGGTCGTGCTGACGCCGATCTTCGCCATCGGGTCGGACGCGGGGCCGCTGAACTTCGTCCGGGTGTACAACCAGGACCAGACGGTCCGCACGCAGTTCCAGCCGTTCGACCCCGGGCACTTCGGCGGGGTGCGGGTGGCGACGGCCGTCACCCCGACCGGCACGCGGGTGGTGGCGGCGCCCGGCCCGAGTCTGTTCCAGGACGTCAAGGTGTTCGACTCGGACAGCCCCAATCCGATCCGGTCGTTCCCGGTGTTCGAGTCGTCGTTCTCCGGCGGGCTGTTCGTCTCGACGGCCGACTTCAACGGCGACGGCTGGTCCGACTACATCTTCTCCCCGGACGAGGGGGGCGGCCCGGTGGTGAAGGTGGTGGACGGGCAGACCGGCGGCGACATGGCGGCGTTCTTCGGCATCGAGGACCCGAACTTCCGCGGCGGCGCCCGGACGGCGGCGGCGGACGTCAACGGCGACGGGGTGCCGGACCTGCTAGTGGCGGCCGGGTTCGGCGGCGGCCCGCGGATCGCCATCTTCGACGGTAAGTCGATCCGGTCCGGCGGCCCGCCGGTGAAGCTGGTCTCCGACTTCTTCGTCTTCGAGCAGACGTTGCGCAACGGCGTCTACATCGGGGCGGGGGACCTCAACGGCGACGGGTTCGCCGAGGTGATCGCCGGCGGCGGACCGGGCGGCGCGCCGCGGGTGTTCGGTCTGGACGGCAAGTCGCTGATGGCGGGGCAGGTCAACCCGGTGGTGAACTTCTTCGCTGGCGACCCGGCAAGCCGGGGCGGGGTGCGGGTGACGGTGAAGAACCTGGACAACGACGACAAGGCGGACCTGCTGGTCGGGTCCGGGCCGGGTGTGCCGACGCGGGCGACGGCCTACGCCGGCACGCAGGTGGTCGGGGCGATCCAGCCGCCGGAACTGTTCTCGCTGGACGCCACGCTCGGCGCCTTCGCCGGCGGCGTGTTCGTCGGCTAGAGTAGTCCGCGAGCGGTCTTGATCGAACCGCAGGCCCGGCCGGAGTTCCCGGCCGGGCCTGCGGTCTTTGGGGTGTACTCCATGCCGGTCCGGGTGATCTTCGTCTGTGTCGAGAACAGCAACCGTAGCCAGATGGCCGAGGCGTTCGCCCGGATGGTCGGCGGCGCGGATGTCGAGGCGTACAGTGCCGGCAGCCGGCCGAGCGGGCGGGTGAACCCGAAGGCGGTCGCGGCGATGGCCGAACTCGGTTACGACCTGACGGCGCACCGGTCGAAGGGCATGGACGAGTTTAACGGGAAGGAGTTCGACGCGGCGGTGACGATGGGCTGCGGCGACGAGTGCCCGCTGGTGCGGGCGAAGCAGCGGGTGGACTGGCAGATACCGGACCCGCGGGAGATGTCGCCGGAGGAGTTTCGCCAGGTCCGCGACCGGATCGGCGAGAAGGTCAAGGCGCTGCTGAAGGAGTTGGGGGTGGGGTCTTCGTAGGGTGGGCCGAGTCTTCGAGGCCCACCATTCCCCGGCGGTGGGCCTCGAAG
>DASSAT010000297.1:0-4140 GCA_035699305.1 Fimbriiglobus sp.
AGGAACAGAGCATGGCCACAGTCGTCCCCGAGACCGAGCGCACGCGGGTCGCCCCCGACCCGCGGATCGTCCACCCGCTCGACCAGCTGCGCGGGTACATCCGCCGGTTCGTCTTCCTCGACGGGCTGCTCGCGGCGGCGCTGTTCCTGGTCGCGTGGTTCTGGTTCGGGCTGGCGCTCGACTTTGGCCTGTTCAAGGTGTCCGGGTTCGACTGGGTGCAGGACGCCCCGCGTGGCTTGCGCATCGCTGCCCTGGTCGCGCTCGCCGTGCTGCTGGTGGCGATCGTCACGACCTGGGTGGTGCTGCGGCTGACCCGGGAGTTCTCGTACCCGTCGCTGGCGCTGGTATTGGAGAAGCGCTACCCGCAAATCCTGGGCGACCGGCTCATCACCGCGGTCGAGCTGGCCGACGTGGACAAGCAGGCCCGGGTCGGCTACTCACCGCAGATGATCCAGCAAACCATCGCCGAAGCTCGCGAGGCGGTGGGCCGGGTGCCGGTCCGCGAGGTGTTCAACTGGCGTCGGCTGTGGCGGAAGCTGCTCCTGGCCGTCGTGGGGATGGTCGTCCTGTCGGCCGTCTGGTACGGGCTGGCGGCCGCGTTCGGGCGAGTGACGGCCCCCGGCGAGTTCGCTTGGCGGTCCGCCGACGTGGTCGGTATCTGGGCCGAGCGGAACCTGCTGCTGAAGAACACCCCCTGGCCGCGGCGCGCCCACCTGGAACTGGTGGACTTCCCGTCCGAGGGGCTGCGGGTCGGCAAGAGCGACGCCCCGCCGAAGGTGCGGGTGCGGGCCTACGAGTGGGTGACGGCCGACCCCACCTCCCGCGACGGCTGGCGCCCCCTGAGGTGGTCGGACCTGGACGGCTTCGCGGTCGCGGCCCCCCAGACCATGACCGTCAACGAGGTGGGCGACTGGACGCCGCAGTCTGTGGCCCAGGCCGCCCTCGTCGGCGCCGCGCGGCTGACGCTCACCGAGAAAGCCGTCGCCATTCGGGAAGTCGCTCTCGCCGAGATGACGGCTGACGCTGTGTTCGCCGCCTTCCCGCCGGATTCGCACGCGGAGATTGAAGCCGTCGCCGTTCGACTCGACGAGTTAGCCGCGAAGCCGTCGATGAGCCGCACCCTCCGGCACCTGGCGATCCCGGCCGACGTGACCCTGACCTACCGCGGGCTGCCGGCCGACCCGACCGCCCGCGGCCGCGACCAGGGGAGTACCAGCGGCACCCTCCGCCTGACCCGCGAGCCCAACGGCGACTTCTCGGCCGAAGTCACCGGCCTCAAGGAGTCGGTCGCGTTCGTCGTCCGGGCCGAGGACTTCCGCACCGAGCCGCGGGACATCATCCTGGTGCCGCCGCCGATGCTCACCCGGCTCAGCCGCGTCGAGTCGCAGCCGGCGTACCTGTTCCACCCGGCCCCGCAGGTGCTTCGCCCCGACGGCACCCCGGAGCCGCCCCGGTTCGAGCTGCTCAAAGGTCTCAAGCAGGTCCTCGCCGAGAAGGACCTATCCCTGACCGGCGACAAGTCGGTCTGCTCCGTACCGGCCGGGACCGAGATGGTGCTGATCGGGACGGCAGACAAGCCGCTGGCGCAAGTGTTCGTCCAGCCACGGTCCGGCCGGGTGCCGGGGGCCGCGGAGGGGTCCACCGCGCCGGTCCCGGTCCCGGTCGAGGGCGACACCTTCCGAGTCGCCTTCGCCGGCCCGAACCGCGTTACCCAGTCGGTCGAGTTCGAGTTGGTGATGGTGGACCACGACGGCGTCAAGTCCTCCCGGCCGGTGCTGATCCAGGCGGTGGACGACCAGGCGCCGTCGGTCGAGGTCGCGGTAGACGTGCTCCGCAAGATCGGCAACACCTACTGGTGTACACCGGCCGCCCAGGTGCCGTTCGTCAAGGAGAGCATCGTCCGCGACGACACCGGGCTGAGCAAGGTCGAGTTCCAGTTCACCGTCACCCGGGTCGAGGCGTCGGTGGTCGTCGGGCTTCAGCTCCAGGCGGTCGCCGGGGTGTGGGCCTATGCCCCGGCGGTGTCGGGCCTGGGCGCCGCGCTGGGGCCGACGGCCAGCGCCGTCACGGCTGCCCAGCTGGGCAAGGGGGAGCAGAAGCAGTTCGCCGCCCTGCCGGTCGGCGCGTTCGAGCGCGCCTATCAGGCGCTCCAGGCGGATACCGCGGCGCTCTTGAAGCAGAAGCTCGCCAAGCCGCTGGCGAACCCGGACGCCCCGGCCGTGGTGCGGGACGTGAAGTTCGCCCTCGATGGCGACGTGTTTGACCTGGAGGCGGCCGACCGGCTGCTGGCGGCGCGCGGCCGCAAGCTCATCGTCACCGACCCGGCCGAGGTCCAGCCCCGGTTCCGCGTCGAGCTGGACGTGGTCGCCACCGACGTGAACGTCGAGTCCGGCCCCAAGCAGGGCCGTAACCTGGAACCGATCCGCTTGCTTTTGGTGTCCGAGGCCGACCTGCTCGCCGAGATCGGTAAGGACGAGGAGGCGCTGATCGGCAAGCTCGATGACGCGCTGCGGCTGCTGACCGGCACCCAGACCAAGCTCAACCAGCAGGCCGAGCGGCTCCTCGGGACGCCGCCGCCGGAGCAGCTGCTTGCCGCCCGGGTGCGGGCCGAGGACATCATCCAGGACGTCGGCAAGGCCCGCGAGCTGAGCCAGGTGGTCGGGACCGAGTACGCCCGGCTGCGGCGGGAGGTCGAGGTCAACCGGGTGGCGCTGGAGCGGGACGCCGACGGCCGACTGGTGAGCAAGGTCGGCCAGCGGTACGGGGCCGAGATCATCCGGCCGCTCGAACAGGCCCAGGCGAACCAGTTCAAGTTCGCCGAGGACGCCCTGTCGGCCTACCGCGCCCCGCTCCTGGCCGGCGCCCGGCCGGACGATCCGCTCACGCTGGCCGCCCGCACCGGGCTGGAGCAGCTGATCGCCGCCCTCCAGGCGATCCGCAACCGGCTCGGCGAGTCGATCAACATCAACAAGCTCCGCGAGGCTCTGCAGAAGATCATCAAGGACCAGAAGCTGGTCGCCGAGGCCGTGCGGCGGCTCCGGGACCACGCGATCACGTCCCTCTTCGCCCCGAAGGTCCTGCCCGTCGGCCCGGTCGTCCTGGCCCGGGGCGAGACGAAGGCGATCATCCACGCGGTCGAGTGGAACGTGTTCGAGGGGGACGGGATTAAGGTGCGGGTCGAGCCGCAGCCGGGGAGCGCCATCACCGGCCCCGGGGAGGTCACGGTCAGCGCCGACCGCAACGACTTCCGGTACGAACTGACCGCCGGGGACAAGCCCGGGGAGTACACCGTCCGGCTGATTCCGTCGGTCGGGGAGCCGATCGAGGTCAAGGTCACGGTAAAGTAAGTGTAACGGCCGGTTGGAATTGCCGCCGCCGGTCGTCATTGGATTGACCACGCCCCCGGTCATCGGGAGGTTCGCCATGTCCATCCGGTTGCCGTCCGCCCTGCCGGCGCTGCTCGCGGCCGCGGTCGGCCTGTTCGCGCTGACCTCCGGGCTGACCGCCCAGCCGCCGGCCAAGCCCGCGCCGGCCGACACCAGGACGGTCGGCGACCTGCGCACCCCGCAGGAGCGGAACGCGGAGCTCTTCCGCAAGTTCCAGCGGGAGCTGCTGTCGCTGGCCCAGAAGCTCGAGCGCAGCAACCGGCCGGAGGACAAGGAGCGGGCCAAGGTGATCTACGCCGCCCTGGACCTGTCCCGCAAGGAGAACGTTGAGGCCCAGTTCCAGAAGATCATCGCCGGCATGGTCCGAGGTACGGGCAACCTCCAGGACCTCAACCGCATCCTCGGCGAGGACCAGCAGCTCACCAAGGCGCTGCAAGACATCCTCACCATCCTGTTGACTGACGACGAGTCGGCCCGGATCAAGGCGGAGATCGCCAAACTGGAGGCGTTCCTGAAGGAAGCCCGCGCGATCCTCCGGCAGCAGCAGACGATCCGGGCGATGACCGACGCCCAGAAGGGCAAGCCGGACCGGCTGGCCAAGAACCAGGACGACCTCGCCGGCAAGACCAAGGACCTCGGCGAGCGGATGGGCGGCGACAAGAAGGACGGCAAACAAGGCGACGGCCGGGGCGGCAAGGAGGGGATCGCCAAGTCCGACCCGAAGGGCGAGGCGAAGCCCGGCGAGTCGGCCGGC
>DASSAT010000298.1:0-4235 GCA_035699305.1 Fimbriiglobus sp.
TGCGCCCCGTGGGTGGTGACCACGCACACCCCGCCTGGGGCCAGCACCCGATGGAAGAACGTCAGGAACTCGTCCCACCCCGGGCGGTCCAGGTGGGTCAAGAGCGACCCGCACCAGATCAGGTCGAACGGACCTGTGATCCCGGCCCGGTCGATCGGGTCGGCCGAGTCCGCCGGGGCGGCCCCGAGGGTGGCGCAGAAATCGACCCCGCCCCGGTTCAGGTCGCAGGCGGTGACGGCAGCGTCCGGGAAGGCGGCGCGCAGCGCCCGCAGCACCCGGCCGTAGCCGCACGGCAGGTCGAGGATCCGGCGGGGGGCCGGTGCCCCGGCGGCGAGCAGGGCGGCGGTCACCGCCCGCAGCGCCGACCGCCCGACCCCGAAGTAGTGGTCCGGCCCCTCCGGGACCGGCAGGAGCATTCCGTCGTCCGGGTGGATGTCTCGGCTGACGGTCAGCACGTCCCAGGAGAAGGCGGCCTGCAAGGTATCGAAGTACGCGGAGCCGAGATGAGCGGCGGTCATCGGCGGTCCTTCGGACGGCAGCGGTCGGTCGGATCGCTGGGTCCGCGCCGGCCGATACCGGTATCGGCTCTCTTATCGGCACATTGGCCACACGATCTGCTCCTCATCTCTGCCGTCGCGCACGCCCCACCTCGGCGCCGACCGGCTACGGGACGACGGCAACCGTGCCGAACTGACGGAAGTGCTGGTCGAAGCTGAAGGCGGCGGACAGTCCGAGCCGGGCGATGACGGCGTAGCTCGTGCAGCGGTGAAGCTCCAGTCTTTGTCCGCGAACTGGCGGAACACGTCCCAGGCGACGGCGATGTCGGCGGGGGTCAGGTAGTGGACGTCGGCAAGACTGCCGCCGAACACGCCCGACCCGAAATCGACCGCCTTGCGGTGCTGCCGCCGGGCCCGCATTAAGGTCAGGGTTTCGTCGATCGCGTAAGATGAGCGGGGTGCGGTTGGCCGCCTTCCAGTCATACGCGGCCCGGTGGTCCGGGTCCGTCGGGATGAAGAAGGCGAACCACCCGCTGGTGTCAACGAACGTCATCGCACACCGCCTGGGCCTCCGTACAGCGTCCGGTCGTGGTCTCGGCCGGTGATCGTGGGATCGCCGCCCGGTTCCTCGGGCATCTCGGCGATCCGCTTGAGCCGTGCGAACACCTCGGCCGGGTCGCGCGGGGCGGCCGGCGGGGTCGGCGCCGCCGGAACGACCGTTAGCCGCACGGCCGTCCCCTCCGGCAGGTCGGGCGGCGTCGCGGGGCAAAACACCCCGTCGCGGTACACGGCGTCGATGACGGCGGTCATGGCAAGCCTCCAGGCATTGGCGCTATTCTACCACAGCCGCCGCGGCGGCGGGGCGACCTCGCGGCGGGCGTAGGCGGGGTCGCGGTACGGCGTCTTCTTGGCGTACAGGTCGAGTCGCCGCCGGGCCTCGGCCTCATACTTCTTCTCGAAGTCCGGGAAGGACAGAGCCTTCTTCTGGTACTCCATCGCCTTGTCGAAATCCCCGGCCTCGGCGTAGGCGGCGGCCAGGGTGTCGAGGAAGTAGGGCTTTTTCCACTTGCTCAGCTCGCAGGCCTGGATGGCGTACTCGACCGCCCGCCGGCCGTCCCGAACCCCGTCCGGCCCGGTCGCCAGCAGCCAGGCTAACGCGTTGTGGGTGTTGGCGTTCATGGGGTCGAGCCGGACCGCCTCCCGGTACGAGGCGATGGCCCCGTCGAAGTCCCCCTTGGCTAACAGGGCGTTCCCCAGGTTGTTATAGGCGACGAGATTTCGGGGGTGGGCAGCGACCGCGGCCTGGAACCACCGCACCCGCTCGTCTGCCCCGTCTCGGAGGTTCTTCAGCGGGTACGAGTAGCCAAGGGTCATCAACAGCGAGAGATCTCCGGGTCGGGACCGGAGGGCGGCCCCGAGTATAACCCGCTCCCTCTCGCCCGTAACCGCTGGGTGCTGACCGAGGGCGGCCGCGAACTCGGGCGGCTGCACCAGAGCGTCCGGCCGGCCGGCCAACTCGGCGATCCGCGCGCGGACCTGACCCGCCACCGCATCCCGGACGGCGTCCCGGTACGGGTCCGGGTCGGCCGCCCGCAGCACCGCCCGCACGCCCGGCGACCGATCGATTTGCAGCTACAGGTCGAGGGCGGCCAACAGCCGGTCCCTGACCAGTGACCCGCGCACCCGGTCGGCTGCCTCGTCCACCGGTGTGTCACCTGGCGCCACTCCATACCCGGCGAACGCCGTCCGCCACCGAGCCACGCCCGCCGATAGTTTGGGAGGTTTGCTCTCGATCGGGGTCCAGCGGAAGGTGTCGATGGCGTCCAGGTCGCGCAGCAGCGCCAGATCCGACCGGCACCGGTCGGCCTGGTCGGTCATCGCTTCCCCACCGCCCTCTGGCAATCGCCGGTCGATCTGCTCCAGCGCTGCCGCCGCCCGGTCCGCGTCGTTCTCCCGCAGTGCCACTTCGCACTGACCGACCAATTCCGCCAGGGCGTCCGTGTTGCGGGCCAGTTGCTCCCGCCGCGTGGTGGCTTGCCGGTCCGCCCACCAGGCGACCGCCCCGCCGCTGGCCAGCAGTACCAGCACCGCCGCGGCCAGGATCGCCTGTACCTTCCGCCGCTTGCGCTACTCGGCGGCCTGCACCTCCGCCCTGGCCCGATCCAACTCCGCCCGCCGGGCGCGGTCCTCGGCGTCCGCCCGCAACCGGCGGACCGCGTCGGCCACCTCCCCGGCGTCCCGCGGCCGGTCGGACTTCTCTGCCGATAGGCACCGCTTGCATAGCGCCTCCAACTCCGGCTCGGCCCCGCACCCCTCCAGCCGGGTGAAGGCGTCCTCCAGCCTGGCCCGGGCGGCCAGTTGCCGGGTGGACTCGGCGTCCGCCGCCACGTAGGGCGGCTGGCCGGTCAGGATGACGCAGAGGATGCCGCCCAGCCCGAACACGTCGCTGCGGGTGTCGATCTGATCGACCGCCCCGATGGCCTGCTCCGGCGGCATGTACGCCGGGGTGCCCAGCAGGCTGCCGGCCTGCGTCGCCGCGTCCGCCCCGCGGGTCGAGCGGACCTCGGTCCCGAGCGTGGCGTCGGGGTCCGCGTCGGGGGGTTCGACCTCTCGGTTCGCCAGCACCTTCGCCAGCCCCCAGTCCATCACCTGCACTTCGCCGAAGGCGCCGACCATGACGTTCGCGGGCTTCAGATCGCGGTGGATGACGTGGTGGGCGTGGGCGTACCCGACCGCCTGGCACACCTGCTCGAACACCGCCAGGAACCGCCCGCGGTCGGCCGTCGGGTCAGACCGCGCTTACAACTCGTCGTCGAGCGTCCGCCCCTTGATGAGCTTCATCGCCAGGAACGGCCGGCCGTTCGGCAGGGCGCCGACCTGGTGGACGGCCGGGATGCCGGGGTGCTGGAGCTGGCCGGTGATCCGCGCCTCGTCGAGGAACCGGCGGGCGGCGAACGAGTCGGCGGGGTAGCGGTCCGCCAACAGCTTGACGGCCACGTCCCGGTCCAGCGATAGGTCCCGCGCCAGGTAGACGACGCCCATGCCGCCGCTGCCGATCTCGCCGAGGAGTTCGTAGCCCGGCGGGGCAGCGGGAGTACCCGCCGGTGGCACGGGCGAGGTGGAGCCGACGTGCGTCGAACCGCCCGGTGACGGGTCGGCAGTCACTTCGTCGGTCGGGACGGTGCGCGTCGGGTGGTCGGACATCGGCGGGCCTCCGGTCCCGCGCGATTGTGCCAGACCCCGGCGGGCAAGCGACTGTCTCCATCGCCCCAGGAAAAGAAGCCGGCGGGCGACCTGAGCCGCCCGCCGTTCGGTCCTGTCGTCAGGGTGAGTGACGGGATTTGAACCCGCGACCCCCAGAGCCACAATCTGGTGCTCTAACCAGCTGAGCTACACCCACCACGGATCGCCTCGGGCCATTCTAGCTGCCAACCCCGGACTGACAAGCCAACCGGTCCCGTCGGCAGGGCCGTTCAATGGTCGGCCTTTGGGAGGGCGAGGTCACTGCTTTGTCCAACTTGGGATGAGTATCACATCATGGCCCGATAGGAGATTGAGGAAAGGCCGTGACACTCCCGCCGCTCAGTACTCCCCACGAAGTCACTCCCCGGCCATCCTATGCGATGGAAACCTTGGCCCGACTCCCGCTCGCCGATGCCTGCTCCGACCTCTGGGCCTTCCTCGCCTCCGACGATGCCCTCGACTCCCTCTTCGAGCGACACCGCGGACGCTGCTACG
>DASSAT010000299.1:0-2249 GCA_035699305.1 Fimbriiglobus sp.
GGCCGTCCCGGCCGCTCTTGCTTCCCCGGCCGGAGTGCCCGGGTGTCGCCTCAGGCTCCCGACTTGCGGAGCAAGAGCGGCCGGGACGGCCGCGGTCCCAGGGGGGGAGACCCCCTCGCTACCGCTCGGGGTTCGCTCAGACATGCCCGACGGGGCCGCCATGTCCTCCGACCCGCTCCCGACCTATGCCCCCGACCGACCGGCGCGGTTCCGGTGGGTGCCGCCTCTGGGCCTCGGTATCGCCGTTGGCGGCCTGATCGGCTGCCTGGCGACGTTCGCAATTCTGGAACTGGGCAAGCGGTCGCGGGCGACGGAACTGGTCGCTCAGCAGTTCAACATCTCGAACGTCATCAACGCCGTCCCCGGGGCCGCGCCCGGCAACGTGACCTCCAGCATGGACGAGACGACGGACCTCGGTCGGTCCGAAGGCCGCCGGGCGGAGGCGTCGGCCGTCCACCGGCGGATGCTGATTACCGGCTGGCTCCCGAAGGGGACCGACGCGGGCGCCTTCGCCCACCAGTTCGCGGCCCAGATCGGGGCCGAGTTGGACCGCCTGGGCGCTAGCCGGAGCGGCGGTAGCACCCTTTCGAGTTCCGACAACACCTCGGCCAAGGAGGTACGGGAGATCAAGTACTACACGCGCGACGGCCGCCGTGGCTATCTCCGCCTGGACCTGATCGTCCGCGCCAGCTACGTGGTCGAGGGCACCCTGGTCCTCACCGAGGGTCGGTAACACCGCATGGCGACACTCGTTCAAGCCGTTCGGATGGCGCTGCACTATGGCGAGGAGCACCTCGGCGTCACCGACGTGTTCGGCGAGGACGTCGGCCCGCCGCTGGGCGGCGTCTTCACCGCCACGCAGGGGCTTAAGACCGCGTGGAACACCCCGCTGGACGAGCGCGGCATCGTCGGCACCGCGCTGGGCATCGCCTACGCCGGCGGCCGGCCGGTCTGCGAGATCCAGTTCTGCGACTACGCCTTCAACATCATCGACCTCCTGAAGATCGCCGGCAACCAGCGGTGGGCCAGCGCCGGCGCCTACGCCATGCCGATCGTGGTCATGACCCCGTCCGGCTCCGGCATCCGCGGCAGTATGTACCACTCGCACAGCTTCGAGAGCTGGGCGAGCCGACTGCCGGGCTGGAAGGTGGTGATGCCGTCCAACCCGCTGGACGCCTACGGGCTAATGCTCTCGGCCATCGCCGACCCGAACCCGGTGATGGTGCTGTTGCCCAAGGCGCTGGTCCGGGCCAAGGCCGAGGCTGGCCAGCGCATCCCCGGCGAGCCGGCCGACCCGGACGAGCTGTCGCGGATGATCGACGCCCCGCTGGGCGACCGCTCGAAGTGGCAGCCGCAGTGGCCGGAGCTCAAGCCGTACTACGTCCCGCTTGGCAAGGCGAGCCTGGTCCGCGAGGGGCACACCGCCACCGTCGTCAGCTACGGCCGACTGCTCCCGCTGTGCGTGCAGGCGGCCGACGAGCTGGGCCGCGACTTCGGCTACACCTTCGACGTGATCGACCTGCGGAGCATTTTCCCCTACGACTGGGAGCTGATCTCGGCGAGCATCCTCCGGACCGGCCGGCTGTTCGTCGCCAACGAGGACACGGAGGTGACGAACTTCGGCGAGCACCTGCTGCGGCGGGCGGTCGAGGACCACTTCTACGACCTGCTGGTGAAGCCGGTCCTCCTGATGGGCAAGCACCTGCCGGGGATCGGGATGAACCAGGTGTACGAGATGAACAGCGTCCCGCAATACGACGACGTCCGCGACGCCATGCGCAACCTGGCGGCGGAGGCCGGATAAAAAGAAAGACTAACCACAGAGGCACAGAGACACAGAGAAAACAGAAGTCAGTGTTTTGTCTTCAACCCTGTTTTTCTGTCTTCTCTGTGTCTCTGTGCCTCTGCGGTTAGTCTGTTTGGGGTCTTGCGATGGACTTTCCGCTGCCGCCGATGGGCGAAGGGCTGTTCGAGGTGGAACTGGTCCGCTGGCTGGTCAGGCCGGGGGAAGCGGTCGGCCGCGGGCAGGCGCTGATGGAGGTGATGAGCGACAAGGCGACGATGGAGGTGCCGGCCCCGTTCGCCGGCACGGTGACGCAGACCTCGGCGGAGCCGGGCAGCAAGGTCAAGGTCGGGCAGGTGGTGCTGCGGTACGACCCGGCCGGCGACGGACAGGCTTCTTCTCCCTCTCCCCTTGGGAAAGAGGGGGAGAGGGGGAGAGGGGGAGAAGAGGAGAGGGAGGCAGGTTC
>DASSAT010000300.1:0-3615 GCA_035699305.1 Fimbriiglobus sp.
TGCACGCCAACAGGGGGCTGACGCCCCCCGCTCGCCAGTAGTAGCAACGCCAACAGCCCGGCGGTCGGGGCGGAAGACGTGCCGGTCTCGCCGGGCGTGTAGCCGCGGAGCGGGTCCCACATCTCCACGGCGGTCAGCCCGGCCCACAGGTCGGCGAGCGCCGGGGCGAGGGCGTCGCCCCACGCCGGCGGGAACGGGGCGGCCCGCAGTTCGTTGTCCTCCCCCGCGAGCAACCCGACCGCCCGCGCCCAGAACAGGGCCAGCACCCCGGCGTCCGCGATCTCGACGAGTTGGTCGGCCGCGGGGGCGGACAGCACCGCGTCGGTTTGCAGCCGGGTCAGGTCGCGTTTGAACAGGGTGTTCGTCTGGGTGAGCCGGACCGGCGACTGGTCCACCTGCTGCCAGGCGACCGCCAGCCGCAGCGGCCAGTCGAGGCCGTCGGCGTGGCGAGGGGGGGGCGTCAGCCCCCTGTTAGTCACATCAACAGGGGGCTGACGCCCCCCGCTCGCCAAGTCCAGCAATCCGAGGTCCACGCCCCGCGCACGGCCGGCGACCGCGGGGTGGGCGAAGACGCTCGCCTGGAGCACTCCGACGGAGCCGAGCCAGCTCTCAAACGCTGTGTACCCTCTCCCCTCGGGCGGTAGGTCGGGGTAGAGCAGGCCGGCTTGCAGAAGCGCCATGACCGGGGCCAGCCCCTCGGGGTGGCCGAGCGACGCGAGCAGCGTGACGAGGTGCCCGACCTTCCACGTCGGCCGGCGGCTCAGGCCGACCAGCGCGAGCAGCTTGCGGGCGGCGTCCGGCTGCTCCTTAATGCGGCGGTCGATGACCGGCGGGTTGGTCAACGCGGCGACGCAGCGCTCGGCCAACTCGTCGGCGGGGATCGGCGTGCGCGGCCTGACGAGCTTCGCGGCCACGTCGCGCCGCAGTGACTCGGCGTAGCGGGACAGGACGTCGCGGGCGCGGTCGGTCCAGGGGTCGGCCGGTGGGGGCATTCAGGTGTTGTACGGCGGGGGCGCGCTACCGTCCGACGACGGAGGGGGTGTGGCCCATCTTGCGGAGTTCATCCAGCACCGCGTCCACCCGGCCGGGGCGGACGAGCAGCGCCCGGTCGGAGAGCCGACCGGCGACCTCCCCGGCGAGCTTCTTGCGGGCGAGCAGTTCCTCGGCGAGGACTGCGTCCTCGGTCAGCACCAGGCAGACCCGGCGGTGCAACTTCGCGGGCAGGCGAGGAAGAGAAGACATTATTCACCGCGGAGGGCGCGGAGGGCGCAGAGAGAAAGACCGAGTAGGAAGAGTTCTGTTGACTGGCTTATCGCATGTATCTCTCTCTTCATCTTATCTCTGCGCCCTCCGCGCCCTCCGCGGTGAATAATCTTCACCCCGCCGACCGCTTCGCCGGCAATACCTCGCGCTCATCCAGTATCGCGTAGCTGTACCCCTGCTCGGTCAGGAACATCTGCCGGTGGTGGGCGAAGTCCAATTCCCGCGTGTCGCGCGTCACCAGCGTGTAGAAGTGCGCCTCCTCGCCGCCGGTCTTCGGGCGCAGGATGCGGCCGAGCCGCTGCGCCTCCTCCTGCCGGCTGCCGAAGGTGCCGGACACCTGGATCAGCACGTTCGCGTCCGGCAGGTCGATGGCGAAGTTGCCGACCTTCGAGAGGATCAGGTGCCGGACCTCGCCGGTGCGGAACTTGCCGTATAAGTCCTCGCGCTCGGCGCTGCTAGTCGCGCCGGTGATGAGCGGGATGTCGAACCGGTCGCGCAGCTTCCGCAGTTGGCTGAGGTACTGGCCGATGACCAGCACCCGCCGGTCGCGGTAGCGGTCGAGCAGTTCCGCCACCACGTCGTCCTTGGCCGGGTTCTCGCTGGCGATGCGGTACTTCGCCCGGTGGTCGGCCACCGCGTACTCCATGCGCGTCTGGTCGTCCGGCAACGCCGTGCGGATCTCGGTGCAGGTCGCCGACGCGATCCAGCCCTGCCCCTCCAGCTCGCGCCAGGGCACGTCGTACTTCTTCGGCCCGATCAGGCTGAATACGTCCCCCTCGCGGCCGTCCTCGCGGATCAGCGTCGCGGTCAGTCCGAGCCGTCGGCGGGCCTGGATGTGCGCCGTCACCCGGAACACCGGCGCGGGAAGCAGGTGGACCTCGTCGTAGACGATCAGACCCCAGTCGCGCTCGTTGAAGAGGCCGAAGTGCGGGAAGTCCTCGGTCTTGTCCGGCCGATAGGTGAGGATTTGGTACGTGGCGACCGTCACCGGACCGATGTCCTTGGTCTCGCCGGTGTACTCCTTGACCTCGTTCTCGGTGAGGTTCGTCTTGTCGAGGATTTCACGCTTCCATTGCTTGACCGCGGTGATGCTGGTGGTCAGGATCAGGACCGACTTCTGGAGCAGCGCCATCGCGGCGATGCCGACGATGGTCTTGCCGGCCCCGCACGGCAGCACGATCACGCCGGACCCGCCGCGCACATCGCCACCGGCATAGAAGACATCGGCCGCCTCGCGCTGGTAGTCGCGGACGACGAACGGCAGCCCGGTCGATGCCACCTCGCGCAGTGTCGTCGGTAGGGATGTGCCCTCGGTGTACCCGGCCAGGTCTTCGGCCGGGTAGCCGATGGCGATGAGCGCCTGCTTGAGGACGCCGCGATGCGCCGGGTCCACGGCGAAGCTCCGCTCGTCAAGCTTCTCGCCGAGGTACTCCTTGAGCTTCTTCTGCCGAACGATTTCTTCCAGCAACGGCTTGTCGGCGCAGACCAGCTTCAGCCGGTCGCCGGCTCGTTCGAGCTTGAGCCGGCCGTAGCGGCTGACCGTCTCGGCGATGTCGGCCGGGAGGTTGTTGGGGATCGGGAACTTGGTGTATTGCCGCAGCACGTCCACCATCTGCCCGGCGGTGAACCCGGCGGCGGCGGCGTTCCACAGCGACAGGTTCGAGATGCGGTAGGTGTGGATGTGCTCCGGGCTTTTTTCCAGCTCCGCGAACGGGGCCAGCGCGTCGCGGGCCTCGGCGTACCTGGGGTTATCGACCTCGACCAGGACGGAGCGGTCCGACTGGACGATGAACGGGTTGGCGGGGTCGAACGTCGGGGCGGGCGGGGGGGCCATCGACTTCGGCGGCATGCGCACCGTCGGGTTGCGGGGCGAGATCGGAACACAGAATGGTATCGGAGTGGGTCAATGACCAGCAAGCCCACCCGTGGCAACGGGTAGGCTTGTGTGCCGGGCGGCAAAAAAAAGAACCGGCCTGCTGACCGCCTCTCCCTCGGTCAGCAAGCCGGTTAGGCTCTCGCCACCCGAACCTATCTCATATCCCATGCCAAACGTCGGGCAGGTTCAAGCACTGAACATAAACACTTGTTTTTACTATCTTTACAGAATTCTATCACACTCGCGGACTCCGTGAATCCAGACGGCGGCATCTCGTGATTGCTCAACACCTCAGCAACCATCGCTTGCTATTCAGGCAGAGCTAGAGCATTTTCAGTCTCATTGTTGCGGCTGGCCCTCTGGTTCCCTCCCCCCTTGGGGGGGAGGGTTAGGGTGGGGGTAAGCTGAGCACGTCGGAGGCGATGTCCTGGGCCGGATGAGGCGTTCACCCCCCACCCCAACCCTCCCCCCCAAGG
>DASSAT010000301.1:0-9193 GCA_035699305.1 Fimbriiglobus sp.
GGGCTGCGGCGGATGCGGGTGCGGTACGATCGCCTCGGGGTCGTGCGGGACGCCTTCACCACCCTGGCCGCGAGCGTCATCTGCTTCCGCATCCTGAACGACGGCATCATGTAGTCGGGTAGGTTTTGTCAGAGCCTGTAAAGTGCTTCTAGCTCGTGCGGAGCAACATCGGTCCGGCCCTGCATCACGTGGCAGTCTTCGCACGAGCGCCACGGGTGTAGTGCCAGACCGACATTTTTGTACACGGAGGACAACATGGGACTCGGCGACAGGCTGAGTGACGCCTGCGGGGACATGCGGGATCACATGAAGGAGAACCCCGACCACTATCCGATGGCGTTGCGGAACACCGTGACCGTGATGGAGGCCATGCGGGTCGTGGCGGACATGGGGGGCGTCCCCTTCAAGCTGCCGGAGCCGCACGCCACCAAGCTCCAAGAGCTACTGTCCGAGATCGAGCAGTTGGACGTGCGACGGATCGACGAGCTACTGGCCGACCTCGCCCCGAGACAAACGGAGTGACATCATGATTGTGACGTTTGCGAACCGGTCGCCCATCACCCTCACCACGCCCCCGGTAGTCATCTGTGAGGCCAACGACCTCTTGGACGGGGCCTCGGCGTACAGGGGGACCAGATTGGTGCGGAGCGGCCCGCACGTCTGGGCAGAGGACACGCACTCGTACTGGGTCGGCGGCAGGTAGACGCACCGGACCACCCGGATCTATCTCCGGGACGTGCGGGTGTTCTTCGCCGGGCGGGACGGGCTGGCCGTGTACCGTTCGCAGGTCGAGACGCTGCTGACCCAGCCCGCCGTCGTGTGACGATCACAGAGGGCGGACCGTCCGCCCCCCGGAGTGGTTTCGGGGGGCGAGCACACTTGGAGATAAACGACATGGGACAACAGATCACCGTGGTTGAGCACTCGCAGTGTACCCGGACGTACACCCTGACGCTGGACGAACAGGCCCCGGACCTCACCCCGACCCAGATCGCCGCCAAGATGAAGCGGGGCGAGATCGGCCTCGTCTGGGACCGTGCCATTGACAAGTACCTCATCCAGACCAACCGGGGCGACGTACTCGGCACGGCAACCCGTGACCCCGACTTCGACGAACGGAACGTCGTGGACTGGGAACTGTCCGAGAGTGAGTAAAGCGAGGAGGCCCCGGCATCCACCGGGGCCTCCTCCGTCTCCGTCATCCGACCGCCGCACCGAGGTGAGCCTTCGCCGGGTCGCCGACTTCTTCGGGGTCCGGGTGGACGACCTATGGGGTGAGCACCTCGGGGTTCCGGCCCGTCCGAGGCGGGACCGCAGCCTCGTCAAGTGGACGGGGAGTAAGCGGCTTCAGGCCCCCCAGATCGTCGCCCATTTCCCGAGGAAGATCGCCACCTACCACGAGCCGTTCCTCGGGAGTGGGGCGGTGCTCTTCGAGCTTCTGGGCAGCGACATCGGGGTGAAGCGGTTCCGGTGCAGCGACACCTGCGCCCCGCTGATTGGGATCTGGGAGATGGTCCGGTGCGAGCCCGACGTACTGCTCAAGCGGTACGAGGAGATGTGGGCCGAGGTCCGCCGAGGTGGAGCCAAGTTCTACTACGAAGTCCGGGCCTCGTTCAACCGGAGCCAAGACCCGATCCAGTTCTTCTTCATTTTGCGGACCTGCCGGAACGGGCTCGTCCGGTTCAACAAGAAAGGACCGTTCACGACCGGGTTCCACCACGGGCGGTCCGGGGTCGAACCGAGAGAGGTTCATGCTCTGTTGCAAGGATGGACCCAGCGGCTCGCCGGGCGGGACATCCGGTTCGAGGTGAAGGACTACCGGGAGGTGCGGTCGAGGCCGGGCGACCTGCTGTTCGTCGATCCGCCTTACGACGTGCCCGACCCCGAGATCTACTCGGGGGTGATCGACATCGACATGCTCTTCGACTGGCTGGGGCGGCAGCGGGGCGGGTACGTCGTCACCCTGAACGGATTCGTCGGCGGCGAGGACCGCCGGCTGGCCGTCCCGCCGCACCTCTACGACGAGCACCTTCAACTGGAGGGCCGGGGCAACCCGTTGGTGCCCGGCGGGGACCGCCGGGTCACGGATGCGCTTTACCTGAAGCTTGATGGCCGCTCGTCCCTCGCCCGGCACCGGCACGAGGCGTGAGTTTCTTCTTCTCCCGGAGGACGGTCATTCTTGACACCCCGCACTCTCGGGCGATCTCGGTCGTCCCCTTGTTCTGCCGCAGTAGCTCGGCGATCCGCTCCTTCACGGCGACCGGGAGGTAGTGCTTGGCGTCGTCGAACGGGTCTCGGACGGCGGCGAACACCGGGGCGAAGTGCTCCCGGACTTGCCGCATCGCTTGGTGGAGCCGGCCGAACGGCTTGTTGGAGTAGCAATCGAGGAGGCTGTCGGCCTTGCTCGGCGTGCCGTGAGCGAGGCAGAGGGAGGCCAAGTCATCACTGTAGTCCCGCCGGAGCAGGTCCGGCAGGGTATCCCGCAGCGTCCCGAAGGGAAGCTCGGGGAAGTCAAGGTGCGACTTGCGGACCCGATCCAGCAGGCGGGTCCAAATGTTTGCGAACCCGGCTTGGGGGTTCTGCAAGTCTTCGTCGTAGATCGGCTCGCCGGTGTCCCACGTAAACAGCAGGTCCACGCCCAACCGCCCCGCCCGCTCGACGCCCCACCTCACCATCTCGGCCGTCTCCGACCATAGCAGCCATTCGCCGAACACCTCCGTCTTCGGACGGAGGCAACTGAGGAAACTGTCCTCGTCGGTCGAATCTATCCCCAGTCTTGCTGCGAGCGGATGGGCACTCCGTAGCGAGAAGTCGGCGACGACCAGCCGACCCAGTTCTGCCGCCCCCATTGCACAGTTGAGCCCGACGTACAGGGCGAGTCGCTCGAACGGGTTGGCGTGGCGGTTGATGACGGCGAGTTGTTCCGGGGTGTAGGTCGCCTTCGTAACCGCCGACAGCTTCTTCTCGTTGTCGAACTTCTCCACCCGCCTGCTCAGCGACGTGAGGCCCCGTGGCATCGTCCACTGGAACTGGCTGGTGGCGTCGAGCCATCGGAAGAAGCGGAACAGTTCCCCGATGTTGTGCCGGGAGTCGTCTCTGCTCGACGGGGTGCCCCGCAGTGTGGGTGGCCGGTTGCGCCAGAAGTGGACCATCGAGGCGCACTGGTCGTGGCCCAGCGAGTGGAGCGGCACGTCGGCGTGCTCCCGCTTCAGCCGCTCGACCTTCGTGATGCGCAACCGCTGGTACGGCTTCAGTTCGCCGGAGGGCAACTTTGCCCCGTCCCGGCGGACCGACTCGGCGTAGGCGTCGAGGGCCTCGTGCAAGGTGCCGGTGACGAGCCGGTCGGGGACGCCGCTCTTGCCGACGAGGGCTCCGACTTCCCGCATCTCGGCTTCGAGTTCCCGCAGCCGGGAGGTGATGAGCGTCTCGTTCAGCCTGACCGACTCGGCGTACTTGGCGGGGTCCGAGGGCACGATTTGGAGGGAGGGGAACCGGTCTTGGTCCACCTTCATCATCTGGGCGTACTCAAGCTGCTGGTCTTCGAGGCCGTCCTCTTCGGACGGCGGCGGGTACTCGACGACTTTCTTCCCGCTGGCGAGTTCCCGTGCGAAGCTGAGGGCTCTCGGCGACCACTGGTCCTCGCCGTTCACCCGGCAGTTCTCCTCGTACAACTCCTGAATCTTGGCGTACCGCCGTTCCGCCTCCTTCCTGTCGGTCCCGAGGTTGAACCGGGGCTGGGTCGGTGTGCCGTCCCAGCGGACCCAGCCGATGCGGGGTCGATACCAGCCTCGGGGGTCGGGCTTCAGTTCCCGCTGCCGGGTTGTCATGGTCGTCCACTCTCAGGTCGGTCGGGGATGGTCCGAAGAAATGTAGGGAGCTTATCGGCCACCGATCAAGGGCTTATCGGCCACCTTATCGGCCACCTGACCGGTGGCGCAAGTCCTTGTGACGGAACCGAATCGACGCAAACCAAATGGAAAAGGCCACTTGCGAGTTTTTCGCAAGTGGCCTTTAGTGGAGGCGCCGGGAATTGAACCCGGGTCCCGTGGCACGTCGGTGCCGGCTTCTACGTGCGTAGCTTGTCTATTCCCGGGGCCTATCAGATGACTGCCCCGCGTTCGCCCGCAACGGCCCCGACAAGCAGTGTCCGCGACAGGCTATCGGCCAGAGAGTTTAGCGGGCACGGCCGCCGAATCGGACCCGGTTGCCCGGACCCTCGAGTGCCCGCGATCCTGACTTGGCGTCCGAACAGCAACCTCTCAGGCGAAGGCTACTGAACGGGGCTGGTAACTAGGTTACGCAGCCAGGGAGAACTGCGTGTTAGCAGTTGTTGTGTGATCGGCTTTTTACGAGGCCAACCGATCAACCTCGGCACGCCACCTGGCACGTCACATTGCCCGGTCGAAACCAGATCGCCCCCGGGATAACGCTGCCGCGCGAAGGCAGACGGGGGTATTATAGCCCCCGCAACCCGTTAGAGACAGCCCACCCCCAGGAGGTTCAGGAATGCCGACCGCCCCGCTGCTGCTCGTCGCCGTCGCCCTCGCCCAGCCGCCCGCCGGGCATGTCGTCCCGCTCTGGGAGGGGAAAGCCCCGTTGGCCGTCGGCGACTCCGATACCGACAAGCCGAACCTGACGGTTCACTTCGCCCCGAAGGACAAGGCGACCGGCGCCGCGGTCGTCATCTGCCCCGGCGGCGGGTACGGGTTCCTGGCGGCGGACCACGAGGGCGAGCAGGTCGCCGAGTTCTTCAACGGCCTCGGCGTTCATGCGTTCGTGCTCAAGTACCGGATCGTCACCAAGGACCGCCCCGGCCCGCTCGGCCGGGCGCCGCTGCTGGACGCGCAGCGGGCGATCCGCCTCGTCCGCGCGAAGGGGGCCGACCACGGCATCGACGCGGCGAAGGTCGGCATCTGCGGCTTCTCGGCCGGCGGGCACCTCGCCAGCACCGCGGCCACCCACTTCGACGAGGGAGACAAGTCCGCCGCCGACCCGATCGACCGCGCCGGCTGCCGGCCGGCCTTCTGCGTGCTCGGCTACCCGGTGATCTCGATGGAGGACGGGGTGACGCACGCCGGGTCGAGGCGGAACCTGCTCGGGGCGAACCCGGACCCGAAGCTGGTCGAAGAATACTCGAACGAGAAGCACGTCACCGCGCGGACGCCGCCGACGTTCCTTTTCCAGACGGACGAGGACACGGCGGTGCCGGCGGAGAACGCGGTGCGGTTCTACCTGGCGCTGCGGAGGGCGAAGGTGCCGGCCGAGCTGCACGTGTACGAGAAGGGCAAGCACGGGGTCGGGCTGGGCCGCGACCCGAAGTGGACCGGCGGCAGCACCTACACGGAAGGCTGGCCGGATCGGCTGGCGGCGTGGCTGAAGCTGCACGGGGTGGCGGGGAAGAGGTGATAGGATGGGATGGCGATTCCGTCGGCCGGAGGGTGAGCGATGGCGAAGAAGAGGGTCCGTTACACGGTGAGCGACGGGAAGTTGGTCCTCACGCTCACCCCGGCCGAGGAGGGCGGGTACGTCGTTACAGCTCCCCTGAATCCTGACGTCCTGACTCAGGCCGAGACTGTCGAGGAGGCGTTCGAGAACGCCCGGGACGTGATCGCCCTGTTCGCGGAGGTGCGGGCGTCGGAGCGGAAAGCGCCGTTGCGGCGGAAGAAGCAGAAGACGAGTTGATCCGGCTCCGGCCCCTCCGCCTCGACGGAAGATGCGATGAACCGCCGCGAGTTCGAGGAGCACCTGCGGGCACAGGGATGCGAGATTCGACGCCACGGGGCCAAGCACGACATGTGGTGGCATCCGGGCAACAGGCGGAAGGCGGCCGTTCCCCGTCACCGCACGATCAAGAAGCCGCTCGCCCGCGGGATTTGCCGGAAGCTGGTCTTGCCGCTTCCGCCCGGCCTGTGATGGCGTATGAAGCGCCCGACCTGCTAACTCAGCGTGGTCGCGTGAAAACGGCTCGAACCGGGGGCCGGGAACGGCCGACAATAACGGGGTGCGTCGCGGTCGGCTTCCTTGGGGGCGCGAGCGGGCAGCGGATATAATCCTAACAACCCCCGCAGACGGCCGGCCGTGTGGTGGAGGACGCGTGGAGCGGCGACCGCGGATTCTCGTTCTTGGCCCCGCACAGGGCCCGCTGGCCGGCTGGATGGCCGCCGCGGAGATCGTCCCGGTCGCCGACCCCGCCGACGTGGCGGAGAAGCTCTCGGCTGGCCGGTTCGACCTCGTCCTGGCCGACCCGCCCACCCTGGCGAAGTGGCTCGACGGCCTGCGCCGTGACGAGGTGGTTCTCGACCATCTGGACAAGGGGGTCGCGGTCCTCGACCCGGCTGGCACCGTCACTTGGGCGAACCCCGCCCTGCGGGGGCTGTGCCCCGCCGACCCGGTCGGCCGGCCGCTCGTCGATGCCCTCGGCGCCCAGACCCTCGCCAGCGAAGACCCCGACCCGCTCGCCGCCGCGCGCGGAGGCCGACCCGTCACCTTCCGCCTGCACCGGCCCGCCAGCCCCGAGCGACCTTACCTCGACGTCACCGTCCGCCCGGTCGTGTCCGCGGACGGGTCGGTCGGGCAGTTCGTCGCCCTGGCCCGCAACGTCACCGCCGAGGTCGAGCAACAGAAGAAGCTCGACGCCCTGCACCAGGCCGGCCGCGACCTGGCCGGGTTGGACCCCGACCAGATCGCCGAGATGAACACCCCGACCCGGGTCGAGCTGCTCAAGCAGAACCTGCGGCGGTACATCCGCGACCTTCTCAAGTACGACATCATTGAGGTGCGGCTCCTGGACCGGCGGACCGGGGAGCTGAAACCGTTACTGGAAGACGGGATGACCCCGGAGGCGGCTCGCCGCAGGCTCTACGCCCGGCCCGAGGGCAACGGCGTCACCGGGTACGTGGCGGCGACCGGCGAGAGCTACCTGTGCCGGGACACGGCCAACGACCCGCTGTACATCGAGGGGTCGCCGGGCGCCCGCAGCTCGATGACGGTGCCGCTGAAGTACCACGACGAGGTGATCGGCACGCTCAACGTCGAAAGCCCCCGGCCCAGTGGGTTCGGGCCGGAAGACCTCCAGTTCACCGAGCTGTTCAGCCGGGAGATCGCGGCGGCGCTGCATACCCTGGACCTGCTGACCGCTCAGCAGTTCTGCACCGCCGCCCAGTCGATCGACGCGATCAGCAAGCAGATCGCCCTGCCGGTGGACGACGTACTCGGCAGCGCCGCGGTCCTGTTGAAGAAACTCGGGGGTGACGAGGAGTCGGCGGAGCACCTGCGGCGCATCCTGGCGGGGGCGCGGGCGGTCAAGGACAGCGTCAAGCGGGTGGCCCGGGACATGGCCGCCGAGTCCGACGGCCCGGCCGGGGAGACGCCGCTGGCCGGCAAGCGGGTGCTGGTGGTGGACCCGGACGAGCGCATCCGCAAGTCGGCGCACTTGCTCTTGGGCCGGCTCGGGGCGGAGGCGGAGACGACCGGCACCGCGTCCGAGGGGGTGGCGCTTTTGACCGACGCCCCGTTCGACGCGGTGCTGTTGGATATCAAGCCGCCGGACATGGGCGGGTACGAGGCGTACAGCCGGCTGAAGTCCGCCCGGGAGCAGCCGCCGCCGATCGCGATGATGGCGGTGTTCGGCTACGACGCCGGGCACGCCATCGTCAAGGCCCGCCAGGACGGGATGAAGCACGTCATCTTCAAGCCGTTCCGCCAGGAGCAGTTGGTCAACGCCGTGCTCGACGGCGCCGCGCCGCCTTACGTTAAGCTGTGATGAGTGTGCCGTTTGCCCTCATAGGCTTGATATCCCTCGGCGAGTACCTCGCCTGGACTCTCATCGGCCTGCTGCTCGGCTGGGTCGGTCACGCCTGCTTCTGGACCGCTTCCCTCAACTACCTCTACGGCTGCCCACTCCCGAAGTCGTTCCTGAAGCCATACCGGCAGTTCTGCGGGGTGGTCATCCTCGGATTCCCATTGATCACCTGGGTCGCACTCGACGAGCCGCTTCGATCCATCGCCCAAGCCTACTTTTTCGCCTGCCTGGCGTTCGGGCTGTTCGTCTTTCCGGTCATAACCGTCGGGCGGCTGCTCCGCCCGAAGCCGTCCGCGATCCTCAATGAGCGGACCGAGACGGTCGATTACTGGAGGCAACTCGGCCCGGCCGCGGTCGGCGACGGCAAGTACCGGCACGTCGCCCGGCTGCCGTTCAACGATGTGTTCAAGGTGGACTTCACCGACCTGACGCTGACGGTGCCGAACCTGCCGCCGGCGTGGGGCGGGCTGCGAATCCTGCTCCTGTCCGACCTGCACTTCTGCGGCACCCCGAGCCGGGCGTTCTTCGAGGCGGTCCTCGACAAACTCGCGGTCGAGCCGACGGACCTGGTCCTGCTCGCCGGCGACTACCTGGACACCGACACGCACTACGACTGGATCGCCCCGCTGCTCGGCCGGCTGTCCGCGACCGAGGGCCGGTACGCGATCCTCGGCAACCACGACCGCTACCACGGCGCGGAGCGCATCCGCAAGGAGTTGTCTGATGCCGGGTACACGGTGCTGAGGAACGGGTGGCGGGAGGCGACGGTCCGCGGGGTGCGGTGCGTGCTGGTCGGCCACGAGGGGCCGTGGTTCCGCCCGGGGCCGGACCTGTCCGACGCGCCGCCGGACCTGTTCCGGCTGTGCCTGTCGCACACGCCGGACAACTTCTACTGGGGCCGGCGCAACCGGGTCGGGCTGATGGTGTGCGGCCACGTCCACGGCGGGCAGGTGCGCGTCCCGGTGATCGGGTCGATCTTTGTACCGAGCGTCTACGGCCGGCGGTTCGACATGGGTGTGTTCGAGGGCGGCGGCACGGTGATGGTCGTCGGCCGCGGCTTAAGCGGCAAGGAGCCGCTGCGGTTCCGCTGCAAGCCGCAGGTGATCCGGCTCACTCTCACACCCGTCCGGTCCGTATCGTGACGGTATGCGAAAACCCACCCTCCTCATCACCCTCGGCGACGTGGCCGGTATCGGCCCGGAGATCGTCGCTCGGGCGTGGCCGAAGCTCCGCGACTACTGCACCCCCGTCGTCGTCGGCGACCCGGCCCGGCTGCCGCGCGACATCCCGGCCGTGAACCCGTCGGCCGCGGACCTGTCCGGCGCCCGCATCGGGGAGGTGTCGGCCGCGGCCGGACGGGCGGCCTACGACTGGCTGGTGTACGCCATCGAC
>DASSAT010000302.1:0-3078 GCA_035699305.1 Fimbriiglobus sp.
CGGCCCGCCTGCATCGAGAGGTAGTGCAGGCGGGCCGCCTGCACCACGATGTCGAGGCACTCGGACGCCCGCTCGGCAGCACGAACCGGTTGCGTTGACCGTGGTCCGGGAGGTAAACTCACTCTGACCCACCCCGCCGGCCCACCCCTCCGGCCGCCCCGCACGGTGCATCATGCCGACCGCCTGGCTCGCTCCTCTGATACTCCTAGCGCCGCCGACCCCGGAACCGGTCAGCTTCCGCCGGGAGGTAATCCCCGTGCTGACGAAGGCCGGGTGCAACGCCGGCTCCTGCCACGGCAAGCCGACCGGCAAGAACGGCTTCCGGCTATCGCTGCGCGGCTACGACCCGGCCCTGGACCACCACACCCTGACCCGCGAGTTCGCCGGCCGGCGGACCGACCGGAACGACCCGGACGCGAGCCTCATACTGGCGAAGGCGACCGCCCGCGCCCCGCACGAGGGCGGCCGGCGGCTCGACCCGGACGGCGAACTGTACCGGCTCGTCCGCGACTGGATCGGGCAAGGCGCGGCCGACGACGCGGCGGCACCGCCGACCGCGTTACAAATCACACCGGCCCGGGTCATCCGCGACGCGCCGTCCCATACTCAGACGCTTCAGGTGACGGCACAGTTTCCCGACGGGCTTAGAAAGGACGTGACGCACCTGACCCGGTTCACGGTCAACGACGAGTCGGTGGCGTCCATCTCCCCGGCCGGGGTGGTGACGCGGCGCACGGCCGGCGAGGCGGTGGTCATCGCCGAGTACATGGGGCTGGTCGCCACGGCGGTGGTGCTGTTCCGCGACGACGACCCCGCCTTCCACTGGCCGGACCCGCCGGCCAACAACCTCATCGACGCCCTCGTCTTCGCCCGGCTCAAGGAGCTGCGCATCGAGCCGTCGGGCCTCTGCACCGACGCCGAGTTCGTCCGCCGGGCGCACCTGGACGCGATCGGCCGGCTGCCGACGCCGGAGCGGGTGCGCGCGTTCCTGACCGACCAGTCGCCGGACAAGCGGGCGAAGCTGATCGACGAGCTGCTGGCGCGGGACGAGTACGCCGACTGGTGGGGGATGAAGTGGGCCGACCGGCTCGGCGTCAACCAGCGGTTCGTCGGCAAGATCGGGGCGGTGAAATACCACCGGTGGATTCGCCAGCAGATCGCCGCGAACGTTCCCGAGGACGAGTTCGTCCGGCGAATCCTCACCGCGTCGGGCGGCAACTACTCGAACCCGCCGGCCGGGTTCTACCGCCGGCTACGCAGCCCGGAGACGCGGGCGGAAGAAGTCTCGCAACTGTTCCTCGGGGTGCGGATCGGCTGCGCCAAGTGCCACAACCACCCCGGCGAGCGGTGGACGCAGGACGACTACTACGGCCTCGCCGCGGTCTTCGCCCGGCTGGCGTACCGCAAAGGCCCGTTCTTCATCCAGCAGTACGACAAGGAGGAGACGGTCATCCCGCTGCGCGACGGCGAGGTGACGCAGCCGCGGACGCATCAGGTGATGGCTCCGAAGTTCCTCGGCGACGAGCCAGGGAAGCTCGGCCCCGAGGACGACCGGCGGGCGGCGTTCGCCCGGTGGCTGACGGAACCGGACAACCCATTCTTCGCGCGGGCGGCGGCGAACCGGGTCTGGTATCACCTGTTCGGCCGCGGGCTGGTCGAGCCGGTGGACGACTTCCGCACCACCAACCCGCCGAGCCACCCGGCGCTGCTCGACGCCTTAGCTGCGGATTTCGTGAAACATGGGTACGACCGCAAGCACCTGATCCGGCGGGTGATGACCTCCCGGACGTACCAGCTCTCGCACCGGCCGACGCCGACGAACGGGGCGGACGAGAAGTACTTCTCGAAGTACCCGCTACGGCGGCTGGGGGCGGAGCAGTTGCTGGACGCGATCGCCGACGCGACCGGGGTGCCGGAGGACTTCCCGCAGGTGCCGGCCGGGACGCCGGCGGCGGCTCTGGCGGACGGGGAGTACAAGCACCCACTGCTGGAGGCGTTCGGCCGGCCGGCGCGGGCGATGGCCTGCGAGTGCGAGCGCGGCACCGACACCACCCTCGGCCAGGCGCTGCACTTGGTCGGCGGGTTCACCTTCGACCGCCAGTTGCGCCACCCGGACGGCCGGGTGGCGAAGTTGCTCAAGTCCGGGAAGACGGACGCGGAGGTCGTGGAGGAGCTATTCCTGGCGACGTTCAGCCGTCCGCCGACCGACGCGGAGCGGGCGCGGATGCTCGCCCACTTCACCGCCCGCGGGACCGGTCAGCGGCGGGCGGTCGCGGAGGACCTGCTGCACGCGCTCATCAACAGCAACGAGTTCCTGTTTACTCACTGATCTCTTAGAAACGCCGCGGAGTCCGGCATAGCCCACGGTGACACCGCGGCCATGTGCGGGGATGCCGACCGCCCTGGAGCACCCGGGGCGGTCGCGTTGCCGGCGGTGTGATCGCGGGCAGCAGAGGCACGCATAACCACCGCTGCACCCGACCGGGCCGGCGGGTGGTTTATCGAACACCAGCCGGGACCATTCCCACCGCCTACACAGGTCTCCCGCGACTTCACGGTCTGACCGACCCGGCGTGCGTGCTAGAGTTCCCCGTTCCAGGCACACGGGGCGCGAACGTGGAACAGAAACCGACACCCTCACAGTTCGGGCTGACCGAAGAGGCCGTCGCCCGGCTCGCGGCAATTGATTCGGGCGATGATTCGGCGGAAAGATGGGCCATTCGGTTTATCGCCTTTTCTCCGGCCACGTTGGGTTTGTATGCTGCCGGTTGCCCCAAAGGACTCCTCGTGTTTCTTGGCGTGATCGGGTTCTTCGTTTGGATATGGGCTGAGGAACACCTGCTCAAATTGCTATTCCCGAAACTGGACGCCTACCGCGCCTACCGGGATGCCTGCGCGGCGCACGAACGCCGTCGCGCGGAACAGGAACACCAACTGGAGTTGAAGCGCCTGGCCTACTGGTCCGACCTCCCCTACGCGCAGTTGGAGAACGAAGTGGCCGCCCTCTTCCGGCGGATGGGGCACCGCGCGCAGGTGCAGGGCGGTTCCGGCGACGGCGGCGTTGACGTGGCCGTTGAC
>DASSAT010000303.1:0-2801 GCA_035699305.1 Fimbriiglobus sp.
AACCAGCTTGCGGACGGTACCGGCACGGCGGCCGATGGTTCCTCACAGCTCGCGGATGGTGCGAACCAGCTCGCGGCGGGCCTGACCGACGCCGCCGATGGTTCAGGTCAGCTGGCGGGCGGCCTCGAGGAGGCGACCGGCGGTGCGCCGAAGCTCGTCGATGGCGCGCAGCGTCTGTCCGACGAGGGCACGAGCAAGTTGATCGACGCCGGCGAGTCGACGGCGCAGAACTACGGCGAGATGTACGCAACCATCGCTGCCGGTGCCGATCGCGCGCAGACCGAGAACATGGCATTCGGTGCTCCTGAGGGTGCGCTCGGCCTGACTGCGTACACCTATGAGATCAAGGGTGACGACGGCGAAGGCGGCCGGAACATGGCCCGCGGTCTCGGCGGCCTGGCGATTCTGGCAGCAGGCGCGGGAGCGTTCGCGCTGCGTCGTCGGATGATCTGACACAGGTATATAGGGGGAGGGGCGCCGACAGACCGGCGCCCCTCCTGCTGATTCTGGGGCGATAGTCGATCACCGCCCCTGTGCAGTGGCGGCTAGTGGCACGATCTTGAACTCCTCTTGTGGACAACGTGATTGGGTGCCGAAACTGTCCGTGGCTGTTTGTAGTGTCGGAGACATGTTCGACTATGAGTGGGTCAGTGATCTGGGTGGGGGCGACGCCTGTGAGGCGGTCGCGCTTGCGCATCGTGATCTGCTCGAGGTGGAGACCCGGTTGTTGGTGCTGGCCGGGCAGTGGCTGGATCTGCATGGGCGGTGTGAGGAGCCGGACGCGGACGGGCCGGGGCGGGTGTTGCCGGGCACGGGCCGGTTCGTGCGGGTCGGGGCGGCGGGGACGCCGGAGGTTGATGAGTTCGCGTGTGCGGAGTTCGCTGCGTTGCAGGGCATGCATCCGTTGGCGGGGGCGAACCGGTTGCGGCTGGTGGCGAATCTGCGGCATCGGCATCCGGAGTTGTGGGGCCGGGTCCAGGCCGGGCAGGTGCGGGGTTGGAAGGCGCTCGAGGTGGCCAGGGTGGTCGGCAAGGCGGAGTATGGCTTGTCGGCCGAGCAGGCCCGGTGGGTGGATGCGCAGACTTGTGCGTGGATCGACACGTTGCCGTGGGGGCAGTTCCTGGATCTGTTGGAGGCGAAGGTCATCGCCTGTGACCCCGAGGCGGCCGAGGCGCGGCGGCGGCAAGCCGAGGCGGACCGGTTCGTGGCGACCGGGAAGTCGAACGAGTACGGGTTGACGACGTTGATCGCCAAGGCGACCGGTGGGGACGTGATCTACTTCGCGGCGATGTGTGACCGGATCGCGCAGATTCTCGCCCTGCACGGGGATACCGATCCGGTGGGGGCGCGGCGGTCGAAGGCGATCGGGATCCTGGCCACTCCGCTGCGCGCGCACGCGTTGCTCGAGGCCGCCGAACGCGCCGCCGCAGCCGATCACCCGGACACCGGCCCGCAGGCCGGCTCGGACGAGGACTCAGCCGGCGGCTCGGACGCTGGAGAGGACGGGGATGAGTCGCCGGACCCGGATCTGGACCATCGCGAGGACCCGGAGAACGTCCAGCCGGGTGACCTGCACCCGTCCCAGGACGACTCCGACGACCCCGAGGATCCGGAGGACGCGGACGACCCGGCGCCGGCGCCGCGGCCGTGCCCGACCTGCGACGGCACCGGCACGACCACGCTGGCCGGTGACCCGGTGCCGTTCAGGAAACCGGCGCGGATCGATCCGCGCCGGTTGCTGCCGAGGGCGGTCGTCTATGTGCATCTGAGTCGGGAGGGGTTCGAGACCGGTCGCGGGGTCGCCCGGGTCGAAGGGGTCGGACCGGTCACCCTGGGTCAGGCCAAAGAGTTCGTGGGCCACACCGCGGTGAAGGTGGTGCCGGTGCTCGACCTGGCCGACCGGCGCCCGGTCGACGGCTATGAGTTCCCCGCTACCAGCCGTGAGGCCGTCCACCTGATCAACCCACGTGACGTGTTCCCGTTCGCGGCCTCGACGAGTCGCCGGGTCGACCTCGACCATCCGGTGCCATACGTGTCACCGGACGACGGCGGCCCGCCGGGGCAGACGAACCTGGGCAACGCCGCCCCGATGATCCGGTTCCATCACCGGCTCAAGACCCACGGCCGCTGGCGGCTGCGACAACCCGAGCCAGGGACCTACCTCTGGCGCTCACCACACGGCTGGTACTGGCTCGTCGACCACACCGGCTCCCACCCACTGACTCGCCACCTCGGCGACCTGCTCTGGGACGCCCTGCGCCAGAACGCGGCGTAAGCCTGCACTGCCGGGTCAGTCCCGGATCGCCTGGTCAGTCCCGGGTCGCGGCGAAGATCGCGGTCCCGGGAATCAGACGCCCACGCACCGGTCCCCACCCGCCCCAGACCCGGTCATGCCCCTCGGGCCACTCCGGCTCGACGAGTGCGGTGATCCGGAAGCTCGCGCCGTTCAGCATTCGCACCCAGTCGCCGAGCGTGCGGTGATGCTCGGCATAGGTCACCGCGCCGGAGTCGTCGAGCTCCACGTACGGCGTCCGGTCGAAGTAGGAGCTGGTGACCTGCAGTCCATCGCGACCTGGGTCGTCCGGCATGCTCCACCGGATCGGATGCGTGACCGAGAACGCGAACGTCCCGCCGGGTCGCAGCACCCGCGCCACCTCGCTGACCGCCGCCGCGGCGTCCGCGACGAACTGCAGGGCGCCGAACGCGGAGAACGCGACGTCGAACGTGTCGTCCGCGAACGGCAGCGCGACGGCGTTCCCGCAGACGGTCGGCACCACCACGTTGGTGTCGGCATCGATCCG
>DASSAT010000304.1:0-13527 GCA_035699305.1 Fimbriiglobus sp.
CGAAACCGCCACCGCCGACGCCGAAACCACCCTGGATGCCGAACTGCGGCACGAACGACGACCCGAAGATGGTCAGGAACGCCCCCTGGAACTGGATCGACGAGTACAGCGTCGATGGGTTCACCGATTGCGGGATGGAGATGATCAGGTCCGCCACGTCGAACACCCGGGTCACCTTCTCCTGGTAGCGCAGCGACGAGGTGACGGTGTTCGGCCCGATCTCGATGTACTCGGGCCGGGCGATCCAGCTCATCTCCATGTCGCGCAGCACCGTGTCCAGGAACGCCCCCAGCGGCAGCCCGGTCAGGTCGCTGGTGGTCCGCAGCTTGGTCTCGCCCGGCCGGAAGTCGGGCGGGAACAGGTCGCCGCGGTAGACGAACCGCACGCCGTACTCCGCGAACTGCTGTTGCAGGGTGGTCAGCAGCGCGTCCAGCGACGGGACGGTGGACAGGTTCTGGATCTGCACCCGCTTGTCGGTCTCCCCTTCCAGCACCGACCGCAGCCGCTCGAAGCTCGGCGGGACGTGCTCGCCCAGCGAGTAGGTGCCGTACTTCTGCACGCGGCCGGCGGTCAGCTCGCGCCAGACGGCGGCCGGCGGGAAGTGCACCGGCGGCTCGTCCGGGTACGGGATGAACGACTTCTCGGTCTGCATCATCGTCAGCAAGTAACGGTCCTCGCGCAGCCGCACCAACTCGTGCCACTCGCGAAGGTTGGTCGCCGACTGGCCGATCCGGTAGGCGGCGATCGTCTCCGGCGGGACCGGCAGGCCGCGGCTGACCCGCTCGTGGATCATCACCTGGGCCTCCTGCTGGGCCAGCTCGAACCGGGCCTGGCTCATCAGCTCCTTGAACGCCTGGATGCGCGCCCGGGTCGCCTCCTCCTGGGTAACCAGCCGGTCAAACTCGTTGAGCCGCTGCCGAGCCTGGGCGATCCGCGCCCGCTGGGCCTCCAGCTGCCGCTTGATCTCGGCCCCGCGGAGCTGGACGTCGCGCATGGCGGCCTCCAGGTCGCGGACCAGCTGGTTGCGGAAGGCGGCCGAGAGCTGGTCGTTGGCCAACACCGAGTCGCGCTGCCGCTTGAGGTCCTCGTAGGCCGCGTCCGGGTCGGTGGTCAGCAGCCGGCGGGCGCTGCGGAGGGTGTCATCGACGACGGTGCGGAACTCGGCCTCGAGCACCGCCTGGGCGGCGCGGGCCTGGGCGATGGCGTCCCGCTGGGCCGGGGTCGGGGCCGGCGGCGGCACGGGGCCGCCCTTGGCCGGAGGGGGCGGCGGCTGGACGGGCGGCTGCGCCGCCGGCGCCTGGGCCAGCTCGTTCAGCGCCCGGTCCAGCCTGGCGCCGCCGGCCACCCACGCCTTGACCTTCGCGGTCTTCAACTCGCCGCCGCGGACCTTCGCCAGCACCTTCAGCCCAGCCTTGACCTCGGGGCTTTCCGGGTCGATCCGGGCGGCCGCCTGGAACAGCTTCTCGGCGTGGTCGAGCCGGTCGGAGCCGATCGCCTGCACGGCCAGCACCGCGAACTCGTCGCGGAAGAGGCGGAACTGCTCGGCGGCCATCGCCAGCGTCCGGTCGGCCCGCAGCACCGCCGGGGCGTCCTGGGCCGGGGCGTCGCGCCACTGCTGGACCATCGCCGCCAGGAAGTAGTTCTCCGCGGCCGGCGCCGGCACCGCCGCGGACAGATCCACCGTCACCTTGCCGCCGTTGACCCGGCCCTCGACGCGCGCGGAGACGGTTGGGGCCGACTGCTTGAGCATCCCGACGACCAGCGTCGGCCGGTCGGCCCGCAGCGGCGGCAGCCGGGTCGGGTAGACCTCCAGCCCGGCCGGACCGAACGTCACCCGCTCGGGGCGGAGGACCGGAACGTCGAACGCTTCCGTGAGCCGGGCGGCGGCGGCGGCGCGGGCCGCCGCGGTGACAGGGTCGTCGGCTATGCGGACCACGGCGCCGCCGGTCAACACCGTCAGCCCGTGCATGTTCTGACCGTTCACCTTGACCCCGAGTGGGACGGCGAAGAACCCGACCTGCCGGTCGGCGAGCAGCCGGCCCAGCTCGACCCGCCCGGCCTCGGTCAGCGGCGCCTTGCTGGCGGCGCTCTCGCCGTCGCCCAGGTACAGGATCACCTGGTTGCGGCCGTCGCGGCCCTCGAACGCCCGGACCGCCTTCTCCAGCCCGGCCCTGAGGTCCACCGCCCCGGACCCGTACTCGGCGTTGGTCAGCTTGGCGATCGCGACGTGGACCGACTCGGCGTTGGCCGGCTCGAACCCGCCGGTCAGCGACCGGGTCGCGGCCGGGTTGTCGATGTTGAGCGTCCACAGGTCGATGCGGTCGCCCGCGCCCGCCGCGGAGACCAGGGCCGTGGCGATGTTGCGGGCACGGGCTAGCTGCCCGCCGGCCTGGCTGGCGGAGGTGTCCACCAGGACCAGCACGTCCCGCGGCCGGGCAGTCGCCGGCGGCAGGGTCGGCTTGACCTGCCAGGCGAACGCCGTCTCGCCGGAGCCGAGCCGGTAGGCCAGGGCCGGCACGTCGGTGTACCGGGTCCGGGCCGACTCGTCGGCGGCGGGATCGAAGCCCGCTGGCCGAGCGGGGGTGGCGGGCGGCGACCGGTCGGACCGGACGACGCCGAACACGGTCGTGACGACCGCGGCGGACGCGGCGGCAACCCCGAGCGCCGCGGTCAGCATCCGGAGCCGGTTGACGATGGTCATTGCCCAGTCGCTCCTCGAGGACTTGGTCCGGGTGGCGGGCGCGGCCCCGGACGGCGATCTAAGGGACGGCGAGTGCCGAAGTTCATCTTACCGGGCCGGCATCTTCGGCTGCCATCGCAATCCGCCGAATGCCGGACCCGGTGAGGGGTAACGTCGCGCGCGGCCCGAATTCCCGGCCCGATCGGACCGCCCGTCGGGGCGGTTCCGGGCAACTCTAACCGGCCTAACGGGGGCCGCGTCAGGTTGTTTGCGGGAAACGCTGTGTCGCCGTAACCCCGGACCGCGCCGACCCTCCCGGCGGGCGCGGACGGAACGTCCGGTCGCAGGAAATGTGCTTGACATGCCGACCGTTCAGACTAGGCTTTTCCGGCCACTCCGCAGGACTCCTTCCCGGCGTCGGGCGGCGGTCCCGGTTTCGGTCTGCGCAGGCCCGGACGGCCCGTCAGACCCGGCCGACGCCCCGAATCCCCTGGAGGGTCCGCTGATGGCGAACCCCGACTCCACCCCCGAAATCATCCCCGCGTCCAACGCGATCTCCGCGACGGAACTGCGGCGGCGGCTGCTCGCGTCCACCCCGCCGCCGGTCACGGCGCCCGCCACGGCCACCCTCCCCGACCCCGCGGCCGCCCCCGCCCCGCCCGACACCTCGTCCCGGCTCCGGCTCCCCGGCGCCCCATCAAACGCCGAGGACGCGCCGGCCCCGGTCGCGCCCCAGGCCCCGGTCAACAAGCGGACGCCGGTGGTCGGGATGCGCTTCCAGGGGCTGGACCCGAGCGGGTACTCGGTCGAGTCCAACCGCGCCGAGAGCGGCTCCGACCCGGCCCGTTACCCGTCACGCGACGAGCACGGCGGCGACGCCCAGCGGCTCAAGGCGGAGAACAAGGAACTCCGCAAGCTCCTCCAGGAGATGAAGGTGCTCCTCCAGGAGGCCAGCGACAACGAGCAGCAGGCCGCCACCCGCCAGCAGGAACTTCAGACCGTCCTGGATGCGAAGGCGCACCAACTCGAAGACCTGACGATGCAGCTTCAGGCGGTCGAGGAGCAGATCACCAGCGGCGCCTTGACCCCGGCCCAGCCGCAGACGGCGCCCCGGTCCCGGACCGAGCTGGAGGACTGGGCCGACGAGCTGGAGAAGGAGAGCGTCAAGGTGGACCAGGAGCGCAAGAAGATCAACGCCGAGCGGATGCAGCTGCGGGAGGACGAGGAGTCACTGGAGAAGCAGATGCGCGAGATGGAGGTGGCGATGGCCCGGGAGCGGGCGCTCCTGGCCCGGCAGGAGACGGAACTCAAGCGGCTCTCGAACGAGATCCAGCAGGAGTTGGAGATGATCCAGCGGGGCGACGCCCAGCTACGCGAGCACATGCAGAAGTTCCAGCGCCGCGCCCAGGACGTGATGCAGGGCAAGCTCGGCGCCCCGCCGCCGCGGCGGTAAGACGGCGCCTGGGACCAGACGACCGATTGGGGGGCGTAGCTCCCGCCGAGCTTCCTCTTCTTCCTCCCTCCCCCCTTGGGGGGGAGGGCCGGGGTGGGGGGTATGAGGCGTCAACCAGCCCTGGACAACGTCCTTCATTCGTGGAGCTAACCCCCCACCCTAACCCTCCCCCCCAAGGGGGGGAGGGAACAAGAAGGGACCGCCAAGGGGGGAGGGAATCAGACGGCTCAGCGGGAGCCTCGCCCCCCAACCCGCCACCTCGACTATTCCCCGTTCACCTCGCCCTTCCGACTGCCGACCCACAGCAACAGCGCGGCCAGCACCCCGAACGCGGCCAGGGCCGCCACGTTCGCCCCCCCCACCGTGTCGGGGTCCCACGCCAGCTTGCCGGTCTCCGGGCTGATCGTGCCGAACAGCCGCCGGCCGACGTCCAGCGACTCGCCGAAGTCCACGTCCCAGCCGACCAGCGCGGCGGCCTCGCTGAACAGCGGGAAGAACGACACCAGCAGCCCGCACAGCGTCCCGCCAGCGATCAGCCCGCTGGCCAGGAGCAGCCCCGGGCTGGTCTCGGCCGCCGCCCCGGACCCGGACCGGCCGCGGAGCCGGTCGGCAATCAGCCGCAGCAGCCCGCCGATGAAGATCGGCGTGGTGGACGACAGCGACAGGTACATGCCGACCGCCACCGGCAGGGCCGACACCCCGCACAGCTCCAGCACCACCGCAATCAGCACCCCGGTGACGATCAGCGCCCACTCCAGCGTCCCGCCGAGGATGCCCTCGATGATGTTGGCGAACAGCCGCGGCTGCGGGGCGGTGAACTCCTTCGGGGCGGGGTTGCCGTCGTCCATCGTCTTGTTCTCCCGGGCGATCGGCTCGTCCGTCCGGTAGACCGCCCGGCCGGCCTCGTCCACCAGATACCGGCCCGGCTTCACGTCCGGGTACTGCCCGTTGCGGGCGTGAACGATGCGGTACTCGGTCTGGTCGTCCTGGTATGGCTTGCCCGGCCGCTCCCGCGGGGCATCAGATGGTATGTCCAGTGCCCGCGCCGGCAGCCCCTTCTTCGTGTAGTGGGTGCTGGCCGCGTTCAGCGCCAGCATCGTCAGCCCGATGACGACCGCCGACGTGATCGCCCCGACCGCGATCGCCCACTGCTGCTTGTATGGCGTCGCCCCGACGAGATACCCGGTCTTGAGGTCCTGCGAGGTGGTGCCGCCGTTCGACGACGCGATGCACACCACCGACGCGACCGTCAGGGCGGTCAGCATCGCCGTCGCGTCCCGCTTGCCCAGGAGCAGGAACACCGCGCACACTAGCAGCAGCGTGGCGATGGTCATCCCGGAGATCGGGTTGGACGACGACCCGACCTCGCCGGTCAGTCGGCTGGAGACGGTGACGAACAGGAACCCGAACAGCAGGATCATGACCGCGCCGAGGATGCCGAGGACGCTCAACCCCAGGTGGAGCTGCGGCACCGCGGCCAGGGCGATGACCAGCCCGAGGCAGCCGAAGAGCACGACCGTGATCGGCAGGTCGCGCTCGGTGCGGGCGCCGGCCGGGGCGCCGGCCCGGGCCGCCCGCAGGTCGCGCAGGCCCGCCACCACCGACCCGACGATCAGCGGCAGCGCCTTGCACATGCTGATGATGCCGCCCGCCGCGACCGCCCCGGCCCCGATGTACCGCAGGTAGTTCCGCTGAAGCTCGTCCGGGTCCATGTTGCGGATCAGCCCGGGGTTGGCCGTGTCCTTCGGCTTCTCCGGGTCCCAGGTGGCCGGCGCGACCGGCTCGCTGGCGGTCGCCCCGAAGGTGGCGATCGCCGGGCCGAGGACGAAGTACGACATCACCGCCCCGGCCATCATCAGCGACGCGATCCGCGGGCCGATCAGGAACCCGACCCCGAGCAGCTCCGGCGACAGTTCGCCGCTGGCCTTCGCCCCGACCAGGCCGGACTTCGCCCCGGTGGTGGGGTCCACGGTGTACAGCGGGGTCGTCGGCACGCCGGCCCACAGCCGGCCAGCCGCGGTGAGCAGCTTGTGAGCGAACGCCACCCCGAACCCGACGAACACCATCTTCGCCGTCGCCCCGCCCTTCTCGCCGGCGATCAGCACCTCGGCGCACGCCGTCCCCTCGGGGTAAGCCAGCTTGCCGTGCTGCTTGACGATGAACGCCCGCCGCAGCGGGATCATCATCAGGATGCCCAGCAGCCCGCCGAGGACGGATACGGTCATCACCCGCACCGGGTCCAGCTCGAACCCGAGCAGGAACAGGGCCGGCATGGTGACGCCGACGCCGAACGCGATCGACTCCCCGGCCGACCCGGTGGTCTGGGTGATGTTGTTCTCCAAGATGGTGGCGTTGCGGACGCCCAGCCCCTTCGAGAACGCGCGGAACAGGGTGATGGACAGGACCGCGATCGGCACGGACGCGGAGACGGTCAGCCCGACCTTGAGGACCAGGTACAGCGACGACGCCCCGAACAGGATGCCGAGCAGCGTCCCGGCGACGACGGCCGGCCAGGTGAACTCGGGCGGGGACTTCTCGGGCGGGACGTAGGGCTGGTGCGCCGGGGTCGGCTCGGGGTCGGTGGCCATCGGGAGGTCCGGGGGCGGAACGGGGCGCGGACGGGCCGCGGGTCGGGGATAGGTTCGCCGGACCGCCGCGGGAAGGCAAGAGGGAACGGCGCTGAGTGAACCCCGGTATTGGCTCTCAGGCCCCCCGGGTGTGCCGGACCCAAGGCAATCACCACAAAGGCACAAAGGTCACACAAAGGAGACACAAAGAAGACGAGAAGCCCTGTCTTCCTTCGTGTTCCTTTGTGTGATCTTTGTGCCTTTGTGGTGAATGCCTTCCGAGCTTCGATGACGGGGCCGCCGCAAAAAGTTGGGATCACTCAGGGAACGGCGAACGGTCTACCGGCCGCCGGACTGGAAGACCTCGTCGAACCGTGACGCGGCGGCGGCGAACGCCGTCACCAGGGCCGGGTCGAACTGGCCGGGCGACTCGGCGGTGATCTGCCGCACCGCCCGCCCGTGGCCCAGCGCCGGCCGGTGCGGCCGCCGCGACCGCAGCGCCTCGTACACCGACGCCACCGCCACCGCCCGCGCCGCCAGCGGGACCTCGGCGCCGGCCAGCCCGTCCGGGTAGCCGGCCCCGTCCCACCGCTCGTGGTGGTGCCGCACCACCTCCGCCGCCAGGGTCAGGTCCGGCAGGGTGGCCGGCAGCCGGGCGGCGATGTCGATGAGCACCTGCGAGCCGATGACCGTGTGCGACTGCACGACCGCGTGCTCGTCCGGCGTGAGCCGGTCCGGCTTCATCAGGATGTGCGTCGGGACGACCAACTGGCCGACGTCGTGGACCGGGGCCACCGCGGCGAGCATCGTCAGGAACCGCTGGGTCTTCAGCCGGGAGTACTCCCCGTGGTCCGGGGCGGCGGTGGCCAGCGCTCGCAGGTAGCGGCCGATCCGGGTGTGATACCCCGGCCGCACCAGCCCCGTCTCCTCCAAAAGCAGACACGCCGCGAAGGCCAGCGGGTCGGTCGCGGAGGGGTCCTGCTCGGCCCGGGTCTGCGGCGGCGGGGTCAGCACCGGACGGACCATGTCGGACATCGTGACCCGCACCGTGTCCCGGACCGGGATCGCCGTCCGGGCGGCGGCGGGCAGCGGGGTCTCGTCCGGCGGCGGGGTCGGGGCCGCGGCGGGCCGGCGGCAGAGCAGACCCCGCGCCCGCGACCGGACGGCGGCCGGGGTGAACGGCTTCTCCAGGAAGTCGTCGGCCCCGTCCAGGAGCAGCCCGCCCAGCGCCTCCGGCGGCAGGTCGCCGGAGATGACCAGCACCCGCGGCCCGGTCCCGTCCGGGTGGACGCGGCGCAGCCGGCCAAGCAGGTCGGTCCCACTCGCCCCGGGCAGGTTCACGTCCAGCACCAGCAGGTCGTAGGAGATCTCCTCCAGTGCCCGCCACGCATCCCTGCCGTCCTCGGCCTCGTGGCAGTCGCAGTCGGCCAGCATCGCCCGGACGACCGCCCGCACACCAGGGTCGTCGTCGGCGATCAGCACCCGCGGCAGCGTCGGCGGGCCGGCCGCCGAGTCGGCCGCCGTCACCCACCGGGTCAGCCCGGCCAGCGCCCCGGCAACCGCCCGCGCCGACTGATACCGCCGGTCCGGGTCCGGGTCGGTCAGCTTGGCGATCAGGTCGGCCAACTCGGGCGGCACCTCCGGCCGGGCCAGCCGGACCTCCGCCGGCGGCGCGTTCAGCCGGACGTGCAGGTCCCGCGCCATGTTCCCGGTCGGCGGATACGGCTCGCGGCCGGCCAGCGCCCAGTACATGGTCGCCCCGAGGCTGAACAGGTCCGCCCGGGCGTCCACCGCGTGCGGGTTCTGCGCCTGCTCCGGGGCCATGTACCCGACCGTCCCCAGCAGCGTCCCCGGCTCGGTGACGCGCTGCGACGGCTGGAGCGCCAGCCCGAAGTCCAGCAACTTCGCCTGCCAGTCCGGGGTGACGAGGACGTTGGACGGCTTGATGTCGCGGTGCACCAGCCCGAGCCGGTGGGCCTCGGCCAGCCCCTCGGCCACCTGGCGAAAGAGGTCGCACACGCGCGCCGGCGGCAGCGGGCCGCGGACCCGGACCACGTCCTGAAGGTCGGTCCCGGGGATCAGCTCCATGACGAAGTAGTCGCGCGGCGCGACCCCGGGACGGCTGTGCCGGCCGGCGTCCAGGCAGGCGACGATGTTCGGATGCTGGAGCCGGGCGACCGCGCGGGCCTCGGCATAGAACCGGTGCGCCAGCCGTGGGTTCGCCCCCATCGACCGGGACAACACCTTGATGGCGACCTCGCGCCGCAGGTGGACGTGCTCGGCCCGGTACACCGCCCCCATGCCGCCACGGCCGATTGGCTCCAGCACCCGGTACTGGCCGATCACCAACTCGGCCTCCATCCCGCGGCGCACGCACTCGGCCTGGTAGGACGTGAGCAGGTGACGGTCCACCAGCTGGGCCAGGAGCAGGTCGGGGGCCGGAAGGTCAACCATCTCGGCCCGAACATCGCTCGGCGTCTCCTCCCACTCCTCCGGCAGCACGACCCACCCGTCCAGCAGGCGGTTGAGCAGCGAGCCGGGCGACCCGGTCTGAAGTTGCGGGGGGAGGACGACGGAGGTGTCCGGGAACTGCGTAGGAAACGACATCAGGCCACCGGGCGAGTGGTCTTCGGGCGCGCCGACCATCTATCTATTGCATAAGTCCTCCCCAATCCCGTGCAACCGAACGGGCTGGGAATCCCCCGGGCCGTCGGGCAGCATGTCGCCGTTTTCAGCCGGGAGGCGGAGAAATCAGAAGGGGATGAAGTCCCCCGGGTCGGCCGGTCGGCTCTGTCACCCGCGCCGCGTGCTACGGCAGGCGTACACTATCGGTCGGGACGATCCCTCGCCTCGTCAGGAGATACCGATGGCTCGTATGCTCGCGCTCGTCGCGTTCGCCGTCGCGGCGGCACCCGCCGCGGCCCAGGACGGCAAGCCGCTTTTCAACGGCACCGACTTCGCCGGCTGGCGGAAGGCCGACGGCAAGCCGGTCGCGTCCGGGTGGATCGTCAAGGACGGGGCGATGGTCCGCAACTCCCCCGGCGGCGATATCTGGACGGCGGGCCGCTACGGCGACTTCGTGCTGGAACTGGAGTTCAAGACGACCGGCAACAGCGGCGTCTTCATCCGCACCGACAATCCGAAGGACAACGTCCAGACCGGCATCGAGGTGCAAGTGGACGTGCCGCGCGGCAAGCCCAACAAGCACTCCGTCGGCGCGATCTACGACCTCGTCGCCCCGACGAAGGAGAACGCCAGGAAGGACGACTGGAACAAGCTGAAGATCACCGCGGTCGGCAGCAAACTGGCGGTCGAGGTGAACGGCGAGCCGGTCGCGGAGATGGACCTGGACAAGTGGACGCAGGGGAACAAGAACCCGGACGGGTCGCCGAACAAGTACAAGACGGCGCTGAAGGACTTCAAGCGCGAGGGGCACATCGGGTTGCAGGACCACGGCGCGAAGGTGGCGTACCGCAACATCCGGATTACGGAGTTGAAAAAGTAGGGAGACCCCAAGCCCACCCACGGCAGTGGGTGGGCTTGATTCATTTTCCGCACTTCACTTTTGCCAGATAGATGCTCGTCATCCCCTCGTGCGACGAGTAGTAGCTGACCCACAGCAGCCCGTCGTGCCAGACCAGCCCGGCGTAGCTGGTGTCGCCGCCGCTGGGCAGCGTCAGCACCTCGGTCAGCTTGCCGGCGGCCGCGTCCAGGGTGCAGACCGCGGTCCGCACCTTCTTGTCGTAGAGCCGCACCACCGCGATCAGCCGGCCGTCCGGCAGCCGGATCAGGTTCGGCCCGCCGATGCGGACGCCGAGGTCCTTCCAGGTCCAGTCCTGGTACGGCGGCTTCGCGGTGCCGAGCAGCCCGGAGTTCGGCTTGCCGTCGCGGCGGAGCAGGCAGAGTGCGGTATCGTCCGGCTGGAACAGCAGCGTGGCCTCGTTGGGATAGCCCTTGTCGTAAAGTTTCTCGACGACATCCCCGTAGACCTTGCCGTCCGGGCTGAGGTAGAGGCGGACCTGCCGCGGCTCCTTGCCGGTGCCGTAGCCGACGCCGTACCAGGCTTCCTTGTGCCACGTCACCCGCCACAGCCAGTAGCCGGGGTCGCCCACCGCCGTCGGCTCACTCCAGGTCTTGCCGTCGGCGGAGAACCAGGCGAACGACTGGTGCTCGTACGGCACCTTCTTGTGCAGCGCGCCCGCCCCGCTGAGCATCAACTTGCCGTCGGGCGTGACGGCGATCTTGGCGTCCCGCAGGTCGGAGTCCTTGGACGTGATATGCGCCGCCGACTCCCACTTGTTTCCGTCGGCCGAGGTGATGACTCGCAACGCCCCGTCCGGGGCGACGTGCTTCTGCCCCTCGCGGAAGACGCAGTACCAGCGGCCCTTGAACCGCGTCAGGTCGGTGAAGGCGTTGTGCGGCGCCTGGTCCCAAATCTTCTTGACCTCGACCAACTCGAAGCCGGCCGGGGACTGGGCGAGCACGGGGGCGACGACCGCCCCCGCGAGAATCAGTGTGATGGCGAATCGCACGGCGACCCCCTTACGGCTTGGCGAGGAACTTGACGCACACCGGCCGCGGCACGGCCACCTTGGTGCCGGTCGGCTTGGGCAGCCCGTCGGCGCCGATCTCGAAGACGACGAGGTCGTTGCCGTCCTGGTTGGCGACCACCATCCACCGGCCGGTCGGGTCGATGTCGAAGTCGCGCGGATTCTTGATCCCCTCGGCGGCGTGGCCGATGGGGGTCAACTTCTTCCGGTCCCACTGAAACGCGGCGATGCTGTTGTGCCCGCGGTTGGAGACGTAGACGAACTTGCCGTTCGGGTGAATGTGGATCGCCGCGGTGCTGTCCCTCGGCGTCGGCTTGCCCGAGGGCAACGTCGGCAGCGACTGGACGACCCGGAACATCTCCAACTGCTTATCGAACCGGGCCACGCTGACGGTGCAGTCGAGTTCGCCGCAGACGAAAGCCACGTCCCCGGCCGGGGTGAAGTCGATGTGCCGCGGACCGCTCGCGGCCGGCATCTTGATCGGGGGACAGATAATTACACTCAGCGATCCGTTCGGGCCTTTCTCGGCGTCGATCTCGTACCACCACACCCGGTCGGTGCCGAGATCGACCACGAAGAACTTCTTGCCCGCGGCGTCGAACGCCCCGCAGTGGGCGTGCGGCGCCGCCTGGCGATCCTTGTTAGGGCCGCTGCCGCTCAGTTGCTCGAACTTGGCGGACTGGCCGAACTTGCCGTCCGCGGTGAGCCGGAACAGCTTCCAGCTTCCGCCGTTGTAGTTGGCGACGAGGAGCCGCTTGCCGGTCGGGTCGATGGCGGCGTGGCACGGCCCCGCGCCGCCGCTGGTGCTTTCGTCCAGCTTCGTCAGCTTCCCGGTCGCGGCCTCGACGGCGAAGGCGTACACCCCGCCGCCGTCCTTCTTGGTGCCGGTCGTCTCGCCGACCGCGTACAGGAACTTGCCGTTCGGCGACAGCGTCAGGTACGACGGGTTGCCGACCTCCGCGGCGACGGTCGGTTCGGTGAGCTTGCCGGTCTTCAAGTCCAGCTCGCAGCGGTAGATGCCCTTGCTGCCGTTCTTGGCGGTGTAGGTGCCGAGGTAGACCCAGTACTTGCCCGAAGCCGGCGGGCCGGCCGTCAGGGCCAGCCCGGCGACCAGGAGCGGGGCGGTGAGCAGCGACATCGGAGAGGCTCCGCGGGTGCAGGGTGCGCAGGGGAGATGATAAGCCGAATAACAAGCGATGGCACGCGGATGACGCGGATTTCAGCGCGGATACACGCGGATTAAAACCAGGATTGAATCCGGTCTTACTGATCCGCGTTTTATCCGCGCTGGAATCCGCGTCATCCGCGTGCCATCGCTTCAGGCCGCCCCTACGCCGCCGTTTTGATCCGCTTCATGACGCTGCGGCCGTAGGTGTGCCGGGCGACCACGTTGGTGACGAAGCGGTTCAACAGCGTCGGCACGAACGGCATCGGCCGCATCACGTCCACGATCAGCACCGCGCGCGTCTGGCCGCTGTGGTTGACGACCTCGTGGGTGTGCGAGTCGTCGAACAGCACCGCCTCGCCCTCGCGCCAGACGTAATCCTTGCCGTCCACCACCAGCTTCGGCGGGTTGTCGGTCGGCACCTGAAGCCCCAGATGGTAGCGCAGGTAGCCGTAGTACGGCCCCTCGTGCGCCGGCACCGACTTGCCGGGGTCGAGCACCGAGAAGAACGCCTGGATCAGCCCCGGGATGCGGTCGAGGACGGCACAGGTCTTCGGGCAGAGGGCGCGGTTCTCCTCCGGCTTGTGCCCGAGGATGTAGAGCATGAAGACGTTCCAGCTCTTCTCCGGGTTGACGTTGGCGATCTTCGCCTCGCCGGGGTCGATGTCCTGGTAGCGCTTCAGCCGTGGCCGCTCGCGCAGGACGGTGTCCAGCTCCGCCTTCACGTCGGGGTAGGCACGGGTCAACTCGTCGAGGGCGGGGAACGTGGTCGTCACGTCGAAGTACGCCGGCCGCTCTTTGCCGCCGGTGTACAGGGAGAAGTACGAGTTCACCGCGCCCTTGAAGATGTGGTAGTCGAGCTTCATCACGGGCTTCCCCGGGGGTGCGGTCGATCGCATGGCCGGATGGATACCATAGAGTGTCTTGTTCCGTCCAGCCCGGCTACAGCGTGTCAGTTGCTCTGTTGAAACCCTCGTCGTCGGGTGGCCCTGTCTTCAGCCCGAAGGGCTGGGAGTTCTCAGCCCAGGGCAACGCCCTGGGGAGGAGGCCAACCGCTCCGCAGCCCTGAAAGGGCGACACACGGCCACGCTGTCCCGCCCTTTCAGGGCTCG
>DASSAT010000305.1:0-3358 GCA_035699305.1 Fimbriiglobus sp.
CAGGGTTAAGAAGCACTGACCGGACGCCCTGTCTTCTGTCTTGGAACCCTCTCTGCTGTCTGCTCTGTGTTTCTTCCCTCGGTGTCCTCTGTGACTCTGTGGTTCGTTTTTTGGAGTTCACCGCATGGCACTCTCCCGCCGCGATCTGTTCCGGGCCGCCCCAGCGGCCGCCCTACCGCTCTTCGTCGGCCGCGTTTGCGCCGCCGACCCGCCGTTCCCCGGGATGACCGTGCGGATGCAAGAGCCGACGAACCTGGAGTACCCGATCTCGTCGCTTCGGTCCTGGCTTACTCCGAACGAGCAGTTCTACGTCCGCTGCCACTTCGCCGCCCCGAAGCTGGACCCGGCGAACTGGAAGCTAACCGTTGAAGGGGAGGTCGAGAACCGGGTAGAGTTGACACTGGCGGACCTGCGGGCGCTGCCGGCCGTCACCCGGCCGGTCACCCTGGAGTGTGCCGGCAACAACCGCGGCTTCCTGGTGCCGCCGGGCCGCGGCGTCCCGTGGGGGCCGGGGGCGGTCAGCAACGCCGAGTGGACCGGGGTGCCGCTCTCGGCCATCCTGGACAAGGCCAAGGTCAAGGCCGGGGCGGTCGAGGTGGTCCTGGTCGGGGCGGACCGCGGCACCGTCGCCGAGTCCCCCGGCGCGATCCACTTCGACCGCAGCCTGCCGCTGGCGAAGGCCCGCAAGCCGGAGGTGCTGCTCGCTTACAAGATGAACGGCGCCGACCTGCCGGCCCTCCACGGGGCGCCGGTGCGGGCGGTGGTCGGCGGCTGGTACGGCGTGGCGTCGGTGAAGTGGCTGACGAAGCTGATCGTCACCGCCAAACCGCACACCGGGTTCTGGCAGACGATCGACTACTCGTACTTCCGGCGGGTGAACGGGCTGCCGGAGGTCGTCCCGGTGACGACGATGCAGCCGAAGGCGGCCATCGCCCGGCCCGCGCTGCACGAGGTCGTCCCAGCCGGCAAGCCGTACACGATGACCGGCGTCGCCTGGACCGGCGAAGAGAAGTTGGCCAAGGTCGAGGTCAGTGCCGACGGCGGCAAGACCTGGGAAACCGCCACGCTCACCGGTAAGGACGAGCCGTTCTGCTGGCGGCTCTGGGAGTACACCTGGAAGGTGCCGGCCGCGGCCGGCACCGCGAAGCTGCTCGCCCGGGCGACCGCGGCCGACGGCACCACCCAGCCGGAGAAGCACGACCCCGACCGCCGAGCGTACATGATTAACTACCTCGTCCCGGTCGAGGTGCTGATCCGGTAGCGGTGAGCGACTTCACAGCTGTGAGCGGTGAGCGATGAGCGGTGAGCGAAGACCGAAGCAAACACCCGAGCGGAGCCGACCGATGACATCTCTCTTCTTGCTCATCGCTCGCCGCTCATCGCTCATCGCTCTTCTGATCGTCGTCCCGGCCGCGTCGGCGGCGGACCTAAACAAAGTCAACGCCGCCCTCGCCAGGGGGACCGGGTTCCTCAAGCAGATGTACGGCCCGGCCGGCACCGGCACGCAGGGGCAGTACGGGCTGGGCGCGACCGCGCTTTCCGGGCTGGCGATGCTGGAGGCCAAGGTCAAGCCGGACGACCCGGCCATCGCCAACATCGCCCGGTTCGTCCGGGCCGGGGCGCCGGCCGAGACCCGGACGTACCACGTCGCCCTGGCGATCCTGTTCCTCGACCGGCTCGGCGACAAGCGCGACGTGCCGCTGATCCAGATGCTCGGGGTGCGGCTGTACTCCGGCCTCCAGGCCAGCGGCGGCTGGGGCTACAACTGTGGCGCCCCCGGGGCTGGCGTCGCGCCGGGGATACCGGGCGGGGTTGCCCCGCCGCAGGCGCCGGTCCGTCCGCCGCCGCGGAAGAAGCCGCCCAAGGACGACGGCTTCCCCCAGGCCAAACCGGGGGGAGGCCAGGCCCGATCGGACGACGACGAGCCGGCGACGCTGCACCCCGCGGCGGCCCAGTACTACGCGGCCGTCCGCCGGGCGATCCGCGGCGGCCGGCCGAACGAGGGGACCGACAACTCCAACACCCAGTTCGGGCTGATCGGCCTGTGGGTGGCGGCCCGGCACGGCGTTCCGGCCGAGGATGCCTTCGCGCTGATCGAGGCCCGGTTCCTCGTCAGCCAGAACACCGGCGACGGCGGCTGGGGGTACTCGCACGCGGTCGGCGGCCGCGAGCGCTCGACCGCGGCGATGACCTGCGCCGGGCTGCTTGGGCTGGCCGTCGGCCAGGCCCGCGGGCCGGTCGGCAAGTCGCGGACCAGCGAGCCGACCGACCCCAACGACCCGTTCTTCAACCCGAAGAAGGACGGCAAGGGCGCCCCGGCCAGCGGCCCCAAGCCGATTGTCGCCGCCGACCGCAAGCGGGCGATCGACATGGGGCTTAAAGCCGTCGGCGCGGTCATCCGCGCGACCGGCGGGGCGAAGGCGCAGCCGAAGGGCAACCTGCCGGGCGTCGCCTTCGGTCCGGGCGGCGGGCAGGGGCTGGATGCATTCGTCGGGCTGGGCAACGAGTTCTATCTGCTCTGGTCGGTCGAGCGGGTGGCGATGGCCTTCGGGCTGGACTCGATCGGCGACGCCGACTGGCACGACTGGGGCTGCAACTTCCTCTTGCCGGCGCAGCAGGCCGACGGGTCGTGGGGCGAGGGCGCCGGCGGCCACGGGTACGGGGCGGACGTGAACACCTCGTTCGCGCTTTTGTTCCTGTCGCGGTCGAACTTCGTCCGCGACCTGACCCGGAAGATTACCGGACAAGTGAAGGACCCCGGCCAGGCCGAGTTGCGCGGCACGAAGGACCGGCCGCCGCTGTTCGCCCCGCCGGAGAAGGGCGGCAGCACCGGCCCCGGCGAATCACCGCCCGCCGCCCCGCCGTCCGAGCCGCCACCCGAGAAGACGCCGGGCCTGCCGCCGGTGCAGGCGCCGTCCGACCCGCTGGCCGACGCCCTGGTGGCGGCGACCGGTGCCGACTTCGACGCCAAGCTGAAGGCGGAGCGCGACGCCAAGGGGTCGCCGCACACCGCCGCGCTAGTCCGCGCGATCCCGCGGCTCGACAGCGACCGCAAAAAGCAGGCCCGCGACGCGCTGGCCACCCGCCTCACCCGCATGACCGCGAACAGCCTGCGGGCGATGCTAAAGGCCGAGGACGCCGAACTGCGCCGGGCGGCGTGCCTGGCGTGCGCGATGAAGGACGATCGCCAGCACGTCCCGGACCTGATCGAGCGGATCACCGACAAGTCCGAACTGGTGGTCCCGGCGGCGCGGGCGAGTTTGAAGAGCCTGACCGAGAAGGACTTCGGCCCCTCGCCGGGTGCCGACGACGCGGCCAAGGCGAAGGCCCAGGCCGCGTGGAAGAAGTGGTACGAGTC
>DASSAT010000306.1:0-2234 GCA_035699305.1 Fimbriiglobus sp.
AGGTTATCGAACGGTCGAGCAAGAGCGGCCGGGACGGCCGCGGTCCCAGGGAGTCATGCCGCCCACTTCTGCCGGATGAACTTGATCCCCTGCTGATACACCTCCTCGGCCGACGGGAACAGATCGCGCCAGACGCGGGTCGCGGCGGCCAGGTCCGGCAACGCCCGGCCGAACGCCTCGATCACCAGCCAGCCGTCGTAGCCGGCCTGCTTGATGGCCTTGAACGCCTCGTCCCACCGCACCTGTCCGGTGCCGGGGGTGCCGCGGTCGTTCTCGCTGATGTGGACGTGGGCCATCACCGGTGCGACGGTCTGGATCGCCGACGCCTGCGACTTCTCCTCGATGTGCGCGTGGAAGGTGTCGTACATGCAGCGGAAGTTCGGATGGCCCACCGACTCCACCAGCGCCCGCGTGTCGGCCGCGGTCGTCAGGAAGTAGCACTCGAACCGGTTCAGGTACTCGATCGCCAGCGTCAGGTTCGCCGCCTTGGCGAACTCGGCGGCTTTCCGCAATACATCCGCGGCGTGGCCCTTCTCGTCTGATGTCGGCCCGGTGCCGGAGAACACACCCAACGGCGAGTGGAACGGCCCGACCATCGCCACGCTGCCGAGGACGTGGTTCATCTCGACCGCCCACTTGAGCCGTTCGACCGCCGCCGCCCGGACGTGCGGGTCGGGGCTGATCGGGTTGGCCTCCGGCGTCATGATGGTGACGGTCGAGCAGGCCAGACCTTGCTTGTCGAGTTCGGCCTTCACCTTCTTGTAGTGGTCGGCGGTGCCGTCGAAGAGCGGCAACTCGACCCCGTCGAACCCGGCCGCCTTGAGCCTGCCCAGGAGGGGGAACTCGGCCTCGGTGACGAAGCCGGTCCAGAGGAGGAGGTTCATCCCGATCTTCATGGGCTGCTCCGGTTGGTCCTGAGGGTCGGCGGCATTGTCCGGCCGGGCGGCGACCGCGGCAAGGGGCCGGCCATTGACACCTCATGGGACGGTGGTACAGTTGTGAACACCCGTCACCGAGAGGGCCGCCGTCATGTCCCGCATCCGGCTGGATTACCCGCTGCAATTACTCTTGAAGATGCTGGACGAGGGGTACGACACGAAGGCTTGGCACGGCCCGAACCTCCGCGGCTCCCTGCGGCGCGTGGATGCCCAGATCGCGGCGTGGCGCCCCGGGCCGGGCCGCAAGAGCATCTGGGAACACGCGGTCCATTGCGCGTACTGGAAGTACGCCATCCGCCGCCGGCTGTTCGGCGAGGACCGCGGCTCGTTCCCGCTCAAGGGGAGCAACTGGTTCGTGCGGCCCGACCCGGCGGTGCATCCCGACGACTGGGAGAAGGCGTGGAAGGCGGACCTGAAGCTGCTCGACCGGACGCACGCCACCCTGCGAGACGCGGTCGCGGACCTGTCGCCGGACGAACTGGCGGTCGCCACGCCAGGGAGCAAGTTCACCACCGCTGAGCTGGTCTATAGCATCGCCCTGCACGACGTCTACCACGCCGGGCAGGTGCAGCTCATCAAGCGGTTGAAGCCAGAAGCGATGGCACGCGGATGACGCGGATTCCAGCGCGGATCACCGCAGATCAGAAGACAGAGATTAAAGGCAGGATGAAGACGGTCTGATATCCTGGCTTCCATCCCTGCCTTCTCTTATCCGCGTTGATCCGCGCTGGAATCCGCGTCATCCGCGTGCCATCGCTTGTTACGCGAGTTGTTCCCGCCCCATCATCCGCAGTAGCCGCTCGGCCGCGGCGTGGGCGAAGAGCGGATCGTTGATGTGCAGGTCCAACTCGACCACCTCGACCCCCGGCGATACCCAGTTGCGGATGCTGGCGAACAGCGCCGCGTCCGCCTCCGGCCACCAGAACGGCTTGCCCTCCGCGTCGATCGCCGACACCCCCCGCAGCGGCAATAGGATCGCCGTCGGCCCCCTGGCGGCACTGGCCTTCTCGGCGATCTCCTTGCCGATCTTGTCGTTCTCCTCCGGGGTGGTGCGCATCAGCGTCACCGTCGGGTTGTGCTGGTAGAACCGCCGGCCCTTGTACCGCTCCGGGACCGTCTCCGGCGGGCCGAAGTTGACCATGTCCACCGCCCCGACGGAGATCACCTGCGGCACCCCGGCCAGTGCCGCCGCGGTCAGCCGGTCCGGCCCGGCACCGAACACGCCGCCGGCCAGTTCGTCGGCCAACTCGGTCGTCGTGATGTCGAGTACGCCGGCGATCAGCCCGTCGCGGATGA
>DASSAT010000307.1:0-5867 GCA_035699305.1 Fimbriiglobus sp.
CCCAACCCCCTCCCCGAAGCGGGGAGGGGGAGCCAGAGGGCGGTTCTTCTCTTTCTCCCCTCCCCGCCTCGGGGAGGGGCCGGGGGAGGGGTTCTTCGAGCGCCCCACCCCCTCGCTGCCGCTCGGGGTTCGCCGTCACGCGCCGGACACCGTCCGGGCGGCGAGCTTCTTCCGCCGCACCGCCGCCAGCGCCAGCAGTCCGGCGGCGGCCACCCCCAGCGCGAACCGCGCGTCGGGGACCGGGACGAACGTCAGGACCAGGTTGTTCCCCACCTGACTAACCGTCCACTCGCCGGGGGAAAAGCCGTAGGCGGTGAAGTTGTTCGCCGTGACGGTCCAGGTCGAAGCTCCGTCCACGTTGGTCAGGGTGTAGGTCCGGGTGTTCCCGATCCCTACGGCCTGACGCAGCGTGTCGCGGTTGACCCCGTTGAGCAGCCGCAGGTTCACGGTCATCCCGCCGCCGCCACTGACGCCGCTGCCGACCACCCGCAACAGGCCGGTGTCGTTGGCCCCGGTGCCGAAGAAGTTGGCCTCGTAGACCCCGCCGGCCAGGACCGTCACGCCGTTCTGGCTGACCGTCAGGGTCCGGTTGGCGTCGCCGGTACCGCTGCCCGGGCTGATCGCCCCGCCGCTGGCGACCGTGACCGTCTTGAGGAACCCCGGGGCGACGAACCCGTTGCCGGTCAGTCGGCCGGCGTTGACCCGGATCGCCGCGTCCGCGGTGGCGCTGCCGGCCGCGTTGGTCACCGCCAACGACCCACCGTTGACGTTGAATTGCACGGTGGCGCCGAAGCCGTTCGTGTTGGCCGTCGGGAGGGTGAGCGTCCCGCCGCCGGTCTTGGTGATGGTGTCGGTCCCGAAGAACGTGAACGGGGCGCTAATCTTGGTCTCGTTCTCCCCGGCCACGGTCAGGGTCATGCCCGAACCCGGAGTGCTGAAGAGTACAAACGGGCCGTTGATGAGCAGCGACCCTCCGTTCGCCGTTGGCCCGGAGTCCCAGACCTGAGACGTGTTCATGGACAGGGAGGCACTGATGGTCTGCTGCCGGTTGGACGCGTTGATGAGGGTGATCGCCCCGGTCATATTGGTCCCACTGCTGGTGGCGACCTGCCGGCCGAGGTCGATGGTGTCGCCGATCAGGGTGTAGGCGGTGGAGTTCGCCGCCGAGGTGAACGAGATGGATAGCAGGCGGAACGAGCTGCCGGAATTCGCGTTGCTGACCGTCACGGCCGCGGTGTTCTCGTTGCCGCCGAACATCAGGTTGCTGGACAGGCCGCCCGGGGCCGGTGCCCCGTTGGACCAGTTGCTGCCGGTCTGGATGTCCCCGCTGGGCGCCGTGCTGTTCCAGGTGTTCCCCTGGTAGACGGTAACGTAGTCCAGGAAGACCGGGGCGTTGCCCGAGTAGGACGTCCCGGTCTGGGCCGGCGCGTACGCGGACGTGCCCGGCGCGTGGACCGACACCACCTCGAACCGCAGGTTCGCCGCCGGGGTGACCCCGGCCAAGCTCAACACGGTCTGATTAGCCCAGAGGGTCGCGTCCGTCGTCCCCGACTGCTGGTATTCGAGCGGCCCGCCGAGGTTGGTGAATGTGGTGCCGTCCATCGAGTACCGGACCTGATACCACTTGCTGGCGGTGGTGGGCGGCGAGCCCAGGTCCACGGCCGCAAGGTCGAACGCGAACAGAAGGTTGGTCAGGCCGGTAGTGTTGACCCCCTCGAAGTGGTAGCCGCCGGTCCCGCTGGCCGCAGGATAACCGGTCGTCTGCCACACGAAGTTCGCGTCACCGGTACCGGGGTCGGAGGAACCGAACGCGATCGTCCCGGAACCGCCTTTGTTGCTGTTGCCCTTGAACGACCCCGACACGGGGTTGACCAACGGGAGCAGAGAAGCGGTCCCGCCGACACCGACGGTCGAGTTGGCGTCCTTGGTGTTAAAGTCCCACTGGTAGACGGGGGTCTGGGAGAGCGCGAACGTCGGAAGGAGCAGGGCCGACACGAGGGCAGCCAGCGAGATAATCCGACCCGACCGGAACACGAAGAACATGGACATCAGATCTCAATGTGAAAAAACCCGGGCGTCCTGACGGTTTGTTCACTCCTCTGGGACCGAGACACCGAACCAACAGGCTTCAGACGGTTACGGAGTTCGGAGTATAGTGGAGGAATATAACATAGACGAGAATGGAGGTCGAGAGGATTTCGGATAATAGGTGGAGTTTCTTCCCTCGCCATACAAATAAGGAGCGGGTGGGCTTTTGCGGCCCACCCGCCCTCCTGGGTATGCAGATTACCCATTTTTACAGCTATTGCCGGCCTGGTGGGAGCGTGCCCCCACCAGGCCGAACCACGGTCACGTCTTACGGCACGAAGAAGAGCAGGCTATCGACCGCGGTGTCGTAGTCGCACGTCGGCGGGACGGCCGACGCCATCTGTTGCAGCTTGGCGATCGTCGCGTTGACCCGGCTCGTGTTGAGGACCTTGATCGTGGGGACCACGGGGGGGTTGCCTGCAGCCGGGCCGATGGGCTGGTTGTCCCAGGCGTTCTCCACCCGGAAGGTGTCCGCGTCCGCGCTGCCGAAGTACTGGTCGTTCTCGTTGACGAAGGCCGGTGTGGAGCCTCCGTCCACCGGACCGGCGTCGATCCGGATGGTGTCCGCCCCGAGCCCGCCGTCGAGCTGGTCGGAGCCGGTCCCGCCGGACATGACGTCGTTGTTCTGACCACCCTCGAGCACGTCGCTGCCGGCCCCGCCGTCCATCGTGTCGTTGCCGCGGCCACCGTTCAGCTCGTCCTCGTTGTCGTTGCCGTTCATCACGTCGCTGCCGTTGCCGCCGCTCATCGTGTCGTTGCCGGTCCCGCCGTTGACCGTGTCGTCGCCGTTCTGACCGTTGAGGTTGTCGTTGCCGCCGTTGCCGCTGAGCACGTTGTTGTTGCCGTTGCCGAAGATGTTGTCGTCGCCGTTGTTGCTGCCGCTGATGTTCTCGAAGTCGCCGGCCGTGGTGTCGCCGTCGGCGTCGCCACCGGTGGCCAGGATGTTGTTGCCCATGACGACGAACACGCCGGAGCCGCTGTTGAAGTAGCTGAGGGTGTCCTGGCCGGACCCGCCGGTGATGCTGTCGGACCCCGCGCCGCCTTCCACGGTGTCGTCGTTATCCCCGCCGTTGATGGTGTCGTCGCCGCCGCCGCCGTTGAGGTTGTCGTTGCCGCTGTTGCCGTTGAGCGTCTCGGCGCCGGAGTCGCCGGTGATCGACTCGTTGCCGGACCCGCCGTTGATCGTCTCGAACCCCTTGCCGACGTTGGAGAAGACGATCACGTCGCCGAAGCTGCTGGTGATGCTCAGGACGTCGGGGTTGTTGCTCAGGTTCTTACCACTCGGGTCGTTGCCGTCGCCGGAGATGTTGACCACGGCCAGCGGCTTGCCCTTGGAATCGACGAAGTCGTCGGTCTGGGCGTTGATCGTGTCGTCGCCCTGGCCGCCGTGCATCTCGTCCCGCCCGGTCCCGCCGATCAGGACGTCCTCGTCGCCATCGCCGTTGAGGACGTCGTCCCCGGCCTGGCCATCGACGTCGTCGTCCCCGTCCCCGGCGTTGACGGTGTCGTTGCCTTCGCCGCCCTGGATGAAGTCCTCCCCACTGCCGGACGTGATCGAGTCGTTCCCGCCGTTGCCGAAGATGGTGTTGTCCCCCGACCCGGCGTTCAGGTTGTCGTCCTTGGCGCTGCCCTGGATGAGGTCGTCCCCGCCGCCGGCATCGACGCGCAGCGAGTAGTTCTCCAGGGAGTTGCCGCTGACGACGTCGTCACCGGAGCCGGTGATGACCTCGAAGCCCTTGAACGTCCCGAGCGAGACCGACGCGATCAGGATGTTGTCGTCGGACACGAAGACGTTGTACGGCGCGCTCTGCCCGGCGTGGTTCCCGGTGATCCGGACGCCGGTCAGGAGGCCCGACCCGGCCGGGGGGGTCTCGGTGTCCAGCAGGATGTTGTTGTCGGCCGCGGCGTCGCCGGTCACCCGGAAGACGAACGACCCGCCGAGGTTGATGTACCCGCCGGTGACGTCCGGGTTGATCCGCTCGCTGAGACCCTCGAGGTTCAGCCGGACCTTGTTCTGCTTCTTCTTCATGACTCTCGTCCTCTTGCAAAAAAGTGGTGATGACTGACCGACTACTGGTTCCAGTGGTCCCGGCACGTTACCGCTGGTCGTTCCGACTGTCGGGTGGCCGGGGACGCACCGACAGAACTCAGCCGACTGACGCAGGCGCGGACGCTGACCGGCCGCACGAACTCGCACGGAGACACGGCTTCTGTCGCCCCCCACACCAACGGGAACGGGTGAGCGCACCGAAGTACGGCAGTGTTGCGTTGGCTCGAGTCCGGGCTCCGCAAGCGGGGCCAGGATTGCTGACGTGCCCGACCGAGAGTCCCGTCTCATTGCGGGGGGTGGTCCGTCTTCCTGACGGTCAAACAGCTCGACACAAGATCACGACAACCGACCGACCCGACGAGTCATCCACACTCTTCTTGATGCCGAATGCCGTTCGCTCTTTTGAAGCCGCCACGCCGGGCGTGGGTCGGGCTTCACTCCTGTAGTCAGGGCACGACTTAAGGCACGAGCCAATTTCCATCTTGATACATTCGACCTAGTCAACCGGAGGCTGCGAGACGAAGGATGGGGCGATCCTCCTTTGTGCTCGAGTAGTAAGGCGTAGTTGAAAATTACCGCCAACGAAACACTAAGTTATCGGCTTACGGTTAAGAGTCAAGCGGAATCCGAAAAAAAATCAGACTGCGCCTCACAACGATCCGAAGCGGCACATCGCGGCCAATCCCGATTACCGTTCCCGTTCCTCCCGTCATCGGCTTCCCCCAGGCGTGCAATCCGTACAAGGCAGGAAATCGCCGGCCCATTTGCGATCGCTGATTAGTGAGGCGCAACCGGACTCCGTCACCATTCGCAGGCTGTATCGGACAGGAGACGGCGCGGGTCGCTGGACGTTGAGCTTTGGAGCGCGTTTCCCGTCGGTGTAGCGTCTCCCGGGCCGCCACGGAGGGCGGCCCCTACGGGGTCTCGTAGGGGCCGCCCTCCGTGGCAGCCCGCGCACCCGCTTCACCATCTCGAAACGCGCTTTCAAGCCTCACCCTCCCGGTGGGAAGCCCGCTCTACTCGCGCCAGCGCAGCACCGCCGTCACCGGGAAGTGGTCCGACGGGTAGTGGTTGTTCTTGCTGGCGTGGTCGATGGTGGCCGCGGTCGCGGTGAAGTGCCCCGTGTGCAGGACCCAGTCGATCCGCGCCCCGGACCGGCCGCCCTTGAACCCGTGGAACGTCCCTTCGTCCTTCGCCCGCGTCGGGTGGACCGACCGGTAGGCGTCGATCAGCTTCGGATTCTCGCCTCCCGCCAGCGCCTTGTATGGGTCGCCCCCCTCGCCGCTGTTGAAGTCGCCGGTGACGACGACCGGCGGGCCGCCCGGCAGCGCCGCGAGCCGCTGGCGGATCAGCTTCGCCGACTCCAGCCGGGCCGTCCGGCCACGGTGGTCGAAGTGGGTGTTGAGGTAGGTGAACTCCCGCTTCGCCGTCTTGTCTCGCAGCTTGACCCAGGACGCGACCCGCGGCAGAGCGGCGTCCCATCCCTTGCTGCCGACCTTCTCCGGCGTCTGGCTGAGCCAGAAGTGCCCCTCGCCGAGCTTCTCGAAGCGATCCGTGCGGAAGTAGATCGGCGCCATCTCGCCCTTGTCCTTGCCGTCGTCGCGGCCGGCACCGACGAATCCGTACCCCTTGAGCCGCTTCTTCAGCTCGTCTGCCTGGAACGCCAGCACCTCCTGGGTGCCGAGCAGGTCCGGCTTAAATGCCTCGACGGTCGTGAAGAGCAGCTCGC
>DASSAT010000308.1:0-12212 GCA_035699305.1 Fimbriiglobus sp.
AAAGCGCAAACTCGGAACTACTGACCCTACAAGATTCAGTTCCACCACCATCTGTCACCAGGGCGGCCGACGGCCGGCCGGACTACAACTACGGTGTCCGAACCCGCTGCCCGGGTCGGCTGTCCAGCCGTCATACCTGCCTCCGAGCCGTTGCCGATCATGGACGCCCACACCCTGGGGCTGTTGGAGTTCGACAAGGTCCGCGACCTCCTCGCCGGGTACGCCGCCTCTTCACTGGGCCGGGAGTTGGCCCGGCGGGTCGAGCCGGCCACCGACCCGGGGCCGATCCGCGCCGAGCTGGCGCTCGTCTCCGAGATGGTTACGGCCCTGGAGATCAGCCAGCCTCCGCCGTTCGGCGGCCTGCACGACGTTCGGTTGCTCGTCCGCCGGGCGGCCATCGGGGCGATGCTCTCGGCGGAACAACTGCTCGAAGTCGCCGAGACCCTGAGCTGCACCGGGGCGATCTATCGCTACCGGATGCGGCTCGACGAGCGGCTGGTTGGGTTAATCGAGCTGCTCGGCGGCATCGAAGACTTGGGGGTCGTGGCGAAGACCATCGGCGGCTGCATCGACGGCCGCGGGCACGTCCTCGACATGGCCAGCCGGGAGCTGGCGGCCGTCCGGCAACGGCTCTTCGAACTGGACGAGAAGGTGAAGGCCGAGGTCCGCCGGCTGTTACGCGACCCGGAGTTGCGGCGAATCCTGTCCTACCCTAACGCCACCGTCAACGGCGACCACTACGTCCTGCCGGTCGCGGTCAACCACCGGCACAAGATCACCGGCGTCGTCCACCGGGTCAGCGGCACCGGCGAGACGGTGTTCATCGAACCGGCCTCGATCGCCAACCTCAGCGCCGAGCGTGTTACCCAGAAGGCCGAGGAAGACCGCGAGGTCAAGCGCATCCTTCGCCACTTGACCGCCGAGGTCGCCCGCGTGGCCCGGCCGCTGACCTACGCCCTCGACGTGATCGCGCGGCTCGACTTGATCGCCGCCAAGGCGAAGTTCAGCCGCGACTACCGGATGACCGCCCCGGACTTGAACACCGACGGCCGGCTGTGGCTGCGGTCCGCCCGCCACCCGCTGCTGGAACACCTATTCAGAAACGCGGAACGCGGAACGCGGAACGCGGAACAGGAAACCGAACAGCCGCCTGCTTCCGTTGCGCGTTCCGCGTTCCGCGTTCCGCGTTCGGTCGTTCCGATCGACGTGCGGCTCGGGATCGGGTTCAACCTGCTCGTCATCACCGGGCCGAACACCGGCGGCAAGACGGTCACGCTCAAGACGACCGGCCTCTTGTGCCTGATGGCCCAGTCCGGGATGCACGTCCCCGCGTCAGAGGGGAGTACGGTCCCGGTCTTCCGCCACGTCCTCGCGGACATCGGCGACGAGCAAAGCCTGGAGCAGTCGCTCAGCACGTTCAGTTCGCACGTCTCGCGCATCGCGTCCATCTTCGAGCAGGCCGACGAGAACTCCCTGGTTCTGCTGGACGAACTCGGCGCCGGCACCGACCCGACCGAGGGGGCGGCACTCGGTCGGGCGATCCTCGACCAACTCGACGCGGTCGGCTGCCGGGCCATCGTCACCACACACCTCGGCGACCTGAAGACCTACGCCTTCACTAACGACCGGGCCGAGAACGGGGCCGTCGAGTTCGACGTGGAGACGCTGCGGCCGACCTACCGGCTGCACATCGGCCAGTTCGGCATGAGCAACGCCCTGAAGATCGCCCGCCGGCTCAACCTGCCGAAGGACCTACTCCGGCGGGCGCACAAGTACCTTCGCCGCCGCAAGGGGAAGACCGCGGAACTGGCTCGCTTGCAGCAACTCCGGGAGGAAGCCGAGAAGGCCCGCACGGCGGCCCTGGCCGCGGAGCACGAGGCCGGCCGGCAACGCGAGGAGTACGCGCGCAAGAAGGCGGAGTTGGAGCGGGAGGCCCAGGATGAAGCGGAACTCCGCGAGTGGCGGAACCGGCTTCAGCCGAACGAACTCGTTCACGTCTCGCGGTTCGACAAGACCGGGCGGGTCGTCCGGGTCAACCCGCAGAAGCTGACGGTGGTGGTCAGCGTCGGCCTCGGTCAGTGGGAGGTGCCGTTCGACGAGGTGTTGCCCGTGCCGGAGTGACCGACCGGACCGCCGACCCACTCCGGTCGGGCCTTCGCCAGGAACGCCAGGACGAAGCCGACCCCAACTGCCTCGACGAGGACGACCGGCAGGTTGATGAACAGGGCGACCCCCGCCATCGGCCGCACGGCTGGCAGTCCCGCGACCGCCAGCCACAGCACGTTCAGTCCGACCGTGGCATAGGCGGTCGCCCCGCCCAGCAGCAGGCCGACCGCGAACTCCGGGTCCGCTTCGATCCACCGCTCGGCGACGGCAGCAGCGGCAGCGCCGAGAACAACCGCCACCACGACGATCGGATGACACACCCACCACGCGGCGGGGTCCGCCGGGAAGTGCTCCCGGCCCGAGGTCAGCGCGACCTGCAACCACTGGGCGACGAGTACCGCCGTCCCCAGGAGGACGACAGCGGCGACGAAAACGAGCGCGAACCGCACCGCCGGGACACGCACCAGCCCGGAGCGGCGCAGCGGGCCGCACACCAGCCCGCAGAGCATCGCTGGCGGGGCGTAGACCGCGACGTTCACCCCCAGCGTCGTAACCCCGCCGTGGCCGAACAGCAACGCCTGGAGGAGCAGACCGACCGCGATCGCCAGCCCGGCCCGCACGCCGAGGACCACACCCAACAGCCCGTTCAACAGCAGGTGGGCGCTCACCGCGCCGAGCTTCAGGTGGATCAGCGACCCGACGAAGAACGCGGCGGTCAGTACGCCGATGCGGGAAACATCAGCATCCCGGACCCGCCAGGACGCGACCGCGACGACCCCGGCGGCCAACACCCAGCCGACGACGAGCCACGGCCCGGCGATCACGCCGTCGGAAATGTGAACCGCGAACACCATCGACACAGTTACCGGAACAGGGAGACGAATCACCGGTAGGATAGTTATGGTGGCGCGGTTGAGCAGGACCACCGATCGGGAGGCCGGCCGTGGGCGTCGAACGAGTGATCCGCTTCCGAGATGGACCGCCGCCCGGTTGGCCCGAGATCGCCGCTAGGCTCGCCGAGAGCGGTGAGTCGCCGATATTGCGAATGATCGACAGGCTGCCGGCGTTCCCGGACGAAGTCCCCGACCCCGCTTGGAAGGAACTGCGCGTCGGCCTGACCGGCGGGATGGTGACGCTCCGCCGGGAAGCCGGCACGATCCGATGTGTCGTCTGGGGCAGCGACGACCCGGCCATTCATGCGGCCCTGGAGACAGCTGCCCGCGCCGTTGCCTCGGCCGGAGACGGCACCATCGACCCGATCAGTTGACTTCACCCCCAAGGACTCGTCATTTCGGCGTCAGAGTGTTATCTTTGCTTGTTGGGCTGCCCATAATCCGCATCCTCGCCCGGCTGTGTAAGCCCTCTGGTTTGGCCAGGTCGCATCCGGCCGAACTTGTTGAGCTTGTTCCATCGCCGTGGTTTCGCTACGTTCCGCGGTCCCGGACGTCCGCGCGGGTCACTCGGGAGAAGGGGCCAACAGTGCGTACAACGGTCCGCCAACTGGCCGAGTGGGTGAGCGGAGAACTGGTCGGCGACGGCGACGTGCCGATCGACGCGGCCCGCCCGCTGTCCGACGCCGGTCCCGGGGACATCACCTTCGTCGAGGGCGAGAAGAACCTCACCGCCTGGCACACCTGCCGGGCGTCGGCCGCGGTCGTGCCCCCGTCCGTCCCGCTCAACGGCCGGCCGCTGATCCGCGTCGCCGACCCCCTGACTGCGTTCGCGTCCATCGTCCTGCAACTCAACGGGCTGCGGACCGCCGACCCCGCCGGGCGGATCGACCCGACAACCCACGTTCACCCGACCGCCCAGATCGGTCCCGACTGCTCGCTCGGGCCGTTCGCGGTGATCGGCGAAGGGGCGACCCTCGGCGCCCGCTGCCGGGTCCATGCCGGGGCGTTCGTCGGCCGGGACTGCCGGCTCGGCGACGACGTGGTGCTCTATCCGCACGCGGTCGTCTACGACGACTGCGTCCTCGGGGACCGGGTCATCGTCCACGCCAACGCGGTCGTCGGGGCCGACGGGTTCGGCTACCGCACCCAGGACGGCCGGCACGTCAAGGTGCCGCAGCTGGGCCGGGTCGAACTCGGCGACGACGTGGAGGTCGGCGCCTGCACCACCATCGACCGCGGCACCTTCGGCCCGACCCGGATCGGCGACGGGACCAAGATCGACAACCTGGTGATGATCGCCCACAACTGCCGGATCGGCCCGCACAACCTGCTCGTCAGCCAGGTCGGGATCGCCGGGTCGTGTACCACCGGCGCCTACGTGGTCATGGCGGGTCAGGTCGGGGTCGCGGACCACCTGACCATCGGCGACAAAGCGGTGATCGGCGCCCAGGCGGGCGTGGTCAAGGACGTGCCGGCGAACACCCACATGCTCGGCGCCCCGGCCCGGCCGAAGAAAGAGACGTGGCGGTACATTCTCTCGACCGAGCGGCTGCCCGACCTCATCAAGGACGTCCGCCGGATCAAGCAGGCGCTGGGCCTCGGGGAAGGCCAATGACGCGCGAGCCGATCGGTCTGATCGCCTGCGCCGGCCGGCTGCCGATCGCCATCGCCCGCAAGGCCCGCGAGGTCGGCACCCCGGTCGTTTGCGTCGGCATCGCGGGGATGGCCGACCCGGAGCTGGCGACCCTCTGCCACCGGTTCCACTGGCTGCGGCGGCTGTCGCTCGGGTCCATCATCCGCGCCTTCCGCCGCGGCGGGGTTCGGCGGTGGAGCATGGCCGGGAAGTTCCACAAGCACATCCTCTTCCGGCCGTGGCGGTGGGTGCAGCTGCTACCGGACTGGCGGCTGGTCCGGTTCTGGCTGACCCGGCGGCGGACCGACACCCGCGACGACGCCCTCCTGCTTGGGCTGATCGCCGAGTTCCGGGCCGAGGGGATGGAGTGCGTCTCGCCGACCGACCTGTGTCCGGAGTTGCTCGTGCGCGAGGGCGTGTTGACCCGCCGCCGGCCGACCGCAGCCGAGGAGCGGGACATAACTTTCGGCTGGGCCATCGCCAAGGAGATGGGCCGGCTGGACGTTGGCCAGAGCGTTATGGTCAAGGAGGGCGCGGTGCTGGCCGTCGAGGCCATTGAGGGGACCGACCAGGCGATCCTGCGGGCCGGTGAACTGTGCGGCCGCAGCGGGTTCGTCGTGGTCAAGGTGGCCAAGCCGAAGCAGGACATGCGGTTCGACGTGCCGACGGTCGGCACCGCCACCGTCGAGACGATGCGCCAGGCGGGGGCGACGGCATTGGCGATCGAGGCCGGCCGGACGATCCTGCTCGACGAGGCCGAGACGGTGGCCCTGGCGGACCGGTACGGCATCGCCATCGTCTCCCGGCCCGACGCCACGGGTCACTGAGGCTATCCCACATCTCGCCCGGTTCGCTATGATGAGGCGAGTGCGCGGCTGATTCCCCACACGGCCGACGACCCCGCCATCGACATGGGTACTGTCTCCTTCCTCCTGCCCGACCCGGTGCCCGCCGAGGCGGCCCGCTGCCTCGACGAGGCGCGGCTGGCCGTCGGCTACGACCAGAGTCCGGTCCCCACGCAGCGCAAGATCGAAAACGGTCGGCTGGAGCTGACGAAGGACGCCAGCGAGAGCGGCTACCTGGCGATGCCCTGGCCGGTGCCGGGCGGCGGGACGCCGGTCTGTCTCAGCGCCACCCTCCGCGAGCAGCCGGAACCTTACCACCTCGTCCTGGAGCTGGCCCGCGGGAAGCTCAACCAGGTCCGCAACCTGACCGCCGAGTGGGTGTCGATCGGTATGGCGGTCGATGCTGGCGACCGGGTCGAGATGGAAGAGGCGACCCGGTCCTTCGGCCGGGCGGTGATCGACCCGGCCAGCCCGGACGGCGCCGCCCTCGCCGCGGACGTCCTCGGGCGGTCGCTGCGGTTGGGCGACCGGCTGGCGCGGGCGTTCGCCGAACAGCTACTTCAGACCCGGCTCGCCGAGTCGGGTAAGCTCATCACGGGGATCGGGTATCGGTTGGTACGGGTCCCGTCCGCCGACGAGCAGGCCCGGATCGCCGAGACCGGTAACGCCGTCCGGCTGGTCCCGGACTGGCGGGCGATCGAGCCGACCGAGGCCGGGTACAACTGGACCGAGTTCGACGCGCTGGTGGACTGGGCGACCGGGGCCGAGCTTCAGGTGTCCGTCGGGCCGCTGATCGACCTGGACGGGGCCTTCCCCGACTGGCTGGCGGAGTGGCACGGCGACCTGCCCAGCGTGGCCGCGTTCACCTGCGACTTCATCGAGACGGTGGTCCGCCGCTACCAGGACCGGGTGAGCACCTGGCAGGTGTTCGCCGGGTTCAACCATCGGGACGCGCTGGGTCTAGGGGAGGACGACCGCATCCGGCTCGCCGCCCGGTTGCTGGAGGCGGCCCGGCAGGCGGACGCGGAGGGCGAGTGGGTGATCGGGCTGGCGCAACCGTGGGGGGACTACCTCGCGTCCGAGGACTACACCTATTCGCCGCTGGTGTTCGCCGACACGCTGATGCGGGCCGGGTTCACGCCGGCCGCCCTCGACCTGGGGCTGACCCTCGGCGCGAAGGGGCCGGCGGGCCACACCCGCGACCCGTTGGAGGTGTACCGCATCCTCGAACTATTCAGCGTCCTCGGCGTTCCGCTGGAGGTCACCGTCCGGGCGGACGGCGAACCCTCATCGGGCGAGGAAGCGGCCCTGGCGCTGGCGGTCGCCTTGCCGCAAGTCCGCTCCGTGCTCTGGACTCGGAGCGCGGACTCGGCCGGGTCCATCCCGCCGATGCCGGCCGCCTTGAAGGACTTGCGGAGCCGGTTCATCGCATGACCGCGCCAACCGTGGGGATCGGCCGGGAAATCTACCGGGATGCGTAAACCGTTCCGCCCCGGATTCGTTAAACTGGTGGGCGGTGATCGTCGCCAAGGTGCGGCGAGTCACTCGCTGCCGGGTCGGCCGCAACCCGGATACGGACGGACCTGGATTCGCTCGCCCCAGACGTGCATCCGTAACCTCAGACGTGCCTGAGTGATGAGTCCGCCCGCCTGACCGTGGGGCCGTCCAGGACGGACGTGTTCGGCGGCCCGTGGAGAGAGCCTGATGCCGATCCCCGACGCCCGACCGACGCCGCCCGCGGACGACCCGTCCGGCGAGCCGACCGGCTGCCGGTCGATCGGCGGGTATCGGCTGTTGCGCCGGATCGGGGAGGGGGCGATGAGCCGGGTCTTTCTCGGCTACGACGCCGCCGGCCTGCGCCGGGTCGCCGTCAAGCTGCTGGCCGACCATCTCGCCGGGAACAAGCAGTTCGTCAACCGGTTCTACCGCGAGGCGCGGATGAGTCGGGTGCTCTCCCACCCGAACCTGATCCAGGGTCTGGCCCACGGCTACGACGAGTCGGCCCGCCGGCACTACCTGATCCTGGAGTACGTGGACGGCCCGACCGCCCTGGCCCTGTTGAACAAGCTCGGGTCGCTCCCGGTCGGGGGCGTGGTCCGGGTCGGGATTGAAATCGGCAAGGCGCTGGCCCACCTGCACGCCCAGGGGTACGTCCATCGGGACGTGAAGCCGGACAACATTTTGCTGGGCCAAGACGGGTCGGCCAAGCTGGCGGACCTGGGGCTGGCCAAGCGGCTCGCGGGCGACGTCGAGCTGACCACGACCAACCAGGGGGTCGGGACGCCGCACTACATGCCCTACGAGCAGGCGGTCAACGGCGACCTGGTGGACGGCCGCAGCGACCAGTTCGCCCTCGGGGCGACCCTGTACCACCTGCTGACCGGCCGGGTGCCGTTCGCCGGCGAGACGCACGAGGAGATCGTTCGGGAGAAAGCCCAGAACGCCTACCAACCGGCCCGGGACCACCGCCCGGACGTGCCGCTGGAGCTAGACCGCATCCTGGCCCGGACCCTCGCCTGCGACCCGCGGGCGCGCTACCAGAGCGCCGCCGAACTCGTGTCCGAGTTGGCCGCGACCGGGCTGGCGGCCGACGGGCCGATGTGGACGCCGACCCCGGAATCGCTGCCCGGCGGGTCGGCGCCGCCCGACCCGGACGGGGGAAGCCGGACGCGGGCCGACCTGCCCATCTTCGGCCAGCCGGACCTGTTGGCGGCGCCGCCCCCGCTCCCCGTCGCGCGACCGCCCCACGTCCGCCCGTTCGGCTGGCCTCTGATGGCCGTCACCTTTTTCGCCGGGCTGCTGGGGCTGGCGAGTGCCCATTCGCTCTACCGGGAGCGCCGGCCAGACACTCCCCAGCCGCCGCCGAATCCGGTCGGCGTGACCGCCAAGGCCCCCGGCAGCGGCATCCCGGGCGCATCGCAATAACACCCCGACCCCACGGCCCGCCATCGGACGACCTCATGGGTACTGTGCCCCCGTCCGCCGCCCGGGCGCGGGCGGCCCTGGCCCTCGCCGCCGTCCTGTGGAGTACCGGCAGCCTGTTCATGCGGCTGCTCCGCGAGCCAATGGGGCTTGGCCTCGACCGGCCCGCACTCGACCCGCTTCAGATCGCCTTCTTCCGCGGGCTGTTCGCCGGCGTCGTCCTGGTCCCGCTGGTGCGCCCCCGGGACGTGCGGCTCCGGCCCGCGATGGTCGGGATGGTCGGCTGCTTCGGGCTGATGAGCGGGCTGTACCTGTCGGCCCTCGGGCTGGGGCAGGCGGCCAACGCGATCCTGTTGCAATACTCGGCCCCGTTCTGGGTCTACCTGATCGGCGTCTACCTGCTGGGCGACCCGGCCGACCGGCGGAACTGGCGGGCGATCCTGCTCGGGCTGTGCGGGACCATGCTGATCGTGGCCGGCAACTGGTCGCCCGGGGACGCGGCCCACGGCGACACGTCGCAGTCCCTGGTCCTGCTGATGGGGCTGGGCAGCGGGCTGACTTACGCGTGGGTGGTGCTCTTCCTCCGCGGGCTGCGGGCCGAGTCAAGCGCCTGGCTGATGGTGCTGAACCTGTTCGGCAGCTCCGCCCTCATCGGCGGGTTCATCGTCGCCCGAGAGGAGTGGGACGTGGCGCAGGGCTGGTTCACCGCCCCGTCCGCCGCCCAGCTCGCCGTCCTGTTCGTGTTCGGGGCAGTCCAGATGGCCGCGCCGTACTGGCTGTTCGCCCGCAGTCTGCGGTCCGTCTCCCCGCAGGAGGCCGGGATCATCACCCTGCTGGAGCCGGTGCTCAACCCGGTCTGGGCGTACCTGATCGCCCCGGACAAGGAGACGCCGACCGCGTGGACCGTCGCCGGTGGACTGCTGCTGCTCGGGGCGCTCGCGTGGAGGTATCTCCCCGTCCGGCGGCGACTCGCGCCGGAAGGATGACGGTGACGGTTGCATTTCCGTATTGTGTCTGCGAAGGTGTATGCTCCCGCCCGGACCACCGCCATGCCGACTTACCACATCGCCAGCTTCTCAAGTGACGCCACCCCGCCGCTCGGCCACCCGCTCTGCGGCGGGTGGATCGAACCGGTCCGCGGGATCACGGACCCGCTCAAGGCGCTGGGCGTCGTGCTGCTCGGCGCGGGCAAGCCGATCGTGTTCTGCTCCGTGGACTGGACCGGGCTGCGGAACGACGCCTACCGCATCTGGCGGGCGGCATTGGCCGACGCGGCTCACACCGTCCCGGAGAACGTCGCGCTGCACTGCATCCACCCGCACAACACGCCGTTCGCCGACGTCGGGGCGCAGATGCTGATCGCGGCCGCGAACGGGCCGCCGTCGCTGGACCTGAAGTTCTACGAGCGGGTGGTCGCCGACTCGGCCGAGGCGCTGCGGAAGTCGCTGGCGAAGACCGCCGCGTTCACGCACGTCGGGGTCGGGACCGGGAAAGTCGAGCACGTGGCGTCCAATCGCCGCGTCCTCGGCCCGGACGGGAAAGTGAAGTACACCCGCACCAGCGCGACGAAGAACAAGGCGGCCCGGGACGCGCCCGAGGGGCTGATCGACCCGGTGCTGCGAACGCTCAGCTTCTGGGACGGCGACAGGCCGCTGGCGGCACTGAACTTCTACACCACCCACCCGATGAGCTATTACGGCGACGGCATGGTCACGCCCGACTTCTGCGGGCTGGCCCGGCAGAAGCGGCAGGACGAAGACCCGAGCATCTTCCAGGTGTACTTCACCGGCTGCGCCGGGAACGTCACCGCCGGCAAGTACAACGACGGGGCAAAGGAGAACCGGCCGATCCTGCGCGACCGCGTCTACGCCGGCATGGTCGCCGCGTGGAAGGCGACCGAGCGACTGCCAGTGACCGGCTGGCGGTGGTACGTCGAGCCGGTGAAGCTGCCGCCGCGGACCGAGTCGTCGTTCGGTGAGGAACAGAGCACGAAGGACCTGAACGACCCGAAGCAGACGAAGGCCCGGCGCGACAACGCCGCGTTCCAACTCGCCTGGCTGAAGCGCAAGGACGTGCCGATCGAAGTCACTTCGCTGGACTTCGGGCCGAAGGTGAAGACCCTGCACCTGCCAGGCGAGCCGTTCGTCGAGTACCAACTCGCCGCCCACAAGCTCCGCCCGGACGCGACCGTCTTCGTCGCCGGGTACGGCGACGACGGCCCCGGCTACATCCCGACCGCCCCGGGGTACCTCCAGGGCGGCTACGAGCCGACCGTCGCCCTGAGTGGCCCAGGTTCCGAGGCCATTCTGTTGAAGGCCATCGCCAAGGTGCTCGACGCGGACCCCCGCCGGCTGGGTAAGTAACGACCCCCTTTTGACACGGACCGCCATGCCCCGAACCCTTCTCGCAGCCTCGCTGCTGACCGCGCTCGTCGTCATCACTCCCGCGGCTGACCCGCCGGCCCCCGGGAAGCCCCCCGGCCCGCGCTCACCGAAGGACGAGCAGGCGACGTTCCAGCTCGTCCCGGGATTCCGCATCGAACTGGTCGCCAGCGAACCGAACGTGGTGGACCCGGTGTCGATGTGCTTCGACGAGCGCGGCCGGATGTTCGTCTGCGAGATGCGCGGCTACCCCAACGGCGGCGTCGGCACCGGCGAGGAGACCCGCGGCCGCATCAAGTGCCTCACCGACGCCGACGGCGACGGGGTGTTCGAGACCGCCGTCACGTTCGCCGAGGGGCTGCGGTTCCCGATGGGCGTCACCCCCTGGCGCGACGGCGTCCTCGTCTCCGTGGCGCCGGATATCCTTTACCTGGAGGACGCCGACGGCGACGGCAAGGCGGAGAAGAAGACCGTCTTGTACACCGGGTTCAACCTGGCAAACATCCAGCAGATGGTCAACAGCCTCCAGTGGGCCGCCGACGGGTGGATTCACGGGCTGGCTGGCAACAACGCCGGGACGATCAGCTCGCCTCAGAAGCCGGACATGCCGCCGCTGACGCTGCACGCCCGCGGGTTCCGGTTCCGCCCGGACGTGCCCGGCAGCCTGGAGCCGACCAGCGGCGGCGGGCAGTACGGGCTGGCGGCCGACGACTTCGGCCACTGGTTCACCGCCACCAACAGCCAACACCTACGACAGATCGTCATCCCGGACCACTACCTCCGCCGCAACCCGGCGGCGCTGGTGACGGCGGTAACGCTCGACATCCCCGACCACGCAGCGGCGGCCAAGGTCCACCGGGTCAGCCCGTTCGAGCCGTGGCGCGTCGAGCGGACCACCCGCCGGGCGGGCGGCAAGGACGCCCGGCGGTTCCCCACGACCGAACTCGTGCCCGGCGGCTTCATCACCTCCGCGTGCAGCCCAGTGGTCTACACCGCCGATCTGTTCCCGCCCGCCTACCGCGGCAGCACGTTCATCTGCGACCCGGCGAATAATCTCCTCCACCATGACGTCCTCGACCCGGCCGGGTCGGTCTTCACCGCGCGCCGCGGCGAGGACGGCTGCGAGTTCCTGGCGTCCACCGACAACTGGTTCCGCCCGACCTGGCTGACCATCGGCCCGGACGGCGCGCTGTACGTCCTCGACTTCTACCGCGAGGCGATCGAGACGCCGCTGTCGCTGCCGGACGACATCAAGGCGACGATGAAGCTCGAAAGCCAGGGTAAGGGGCGAATCTGGCGGATCGCGCCGGCCGGGTTCACGCCGCGGAAGCTGCCGGACCTGTCCGCGGCGACGCCGGACCAGCTGGCGGAGCGGCTGACCGACTCGAACCGCACGATCCGGCTGACGGCCCACCGGCTGCTCTGCGAGCGC
>DASSAT010000309.1:0-3132 GCA_035699305.1 Fimbriiglobus sp.
GTTCGCCGAGGGGTTGGGCAAGCGCGTGGAAAAGGACGGCCCGGCCGACGACGCGGGGCGGGTGGAGTATGCGTTCAAGTTGTGTTTCAGCCGGTCGCCGACCGCCGCGGAGCGGGAGCGCGTGTTGAAGTACCTGGACGCGCAGAAGCAGGCGAACCCCGAGACCGCCTGGGCGATGACCGCCAGGGTGCTGATGAACCTGGACGAGTTCATCACGAGGGAGTGACCCGGCCTTCCGCCCCAACGGGGCGACCGATAATAGCCAGGGGTGAAACCCCTGGTAACTCGACCCCACCCAACCTGTAACCCCGAAGGGGTGACCCGGCTGGGCGAACGGGTCACCCCTTCGGGGTTACAGGGTCTCTTGCACGGTTGGTCCAGGGGTTTCACCCCTGGCTATTAACGGACGCCCCTTCGGGGCGGCAGAACACATGACCCCACACGAACTCGACGCCGCCCTGACCCTGGCACAAACTCGACGGCACTTCTTCCGCAACTGCGGCGTCGGCCTCGGGTCGGTGGCGCTCGCGTCCTTGATGGCGAAGGACGCGCAGGCTGCGACATCGAAGAACCCTCTCGCCCCCAGGAAGCCGCACCATCCGGCCAAGGTGAAGGCGGTCATCTACCTGTTCATGGCCGGTGGGCCGAGCCAGCTGGAACTCTTCGAGCCGAAGCCGGACTTGCAAAAGCTCTCCGGCAAGCCGGTGCCGAAGTCGTTCATCGAGGGGAAGCGGTTCGCCTTCCTCAAGGGCGTCCCGACCCTGCTCGGCACCAAGCACACCTTCGAGAAGGCCGGCGACTGCGGCATCGACCTCAGCGACCTGCTGCCGCACCACCGCACCATCGCCGACGAGGTGTGCTGGATTAAGAGCATGAAGACCGACGTCTTCAACCACGGCCCGGCCAAGTGCTTCGTCAACACCGGCAGCCCGCAGTTCGGCCGGCCGAGCATGGGCGCGTGGGTGACATACGGCATCGGCAGCGAGTCCGACCGACTGCCGGGGTTCGTCGTCCTCCAGTCCGGGCCGCGCGGCCCGCGCGGCGGCGCCGCCCTGTGGTCGAGCGGCTTCCTGCCGACCGTCCACCAGGGGGTGCCGTTCCTCCGCGGCGGCAGCCCGATCCTCGACCTGAAGTCCCCGCCGGGGGTCGGCCCGAAGGCGCAGGGCGAGTTCGTGGACGCGGTGAAAGACCTGAACGCCCTGCGGCTGGACGCGGTCGGCGACCCGGAGATTGAGACGCGCATCGCCGCTTACGAGATGGCCTACCGGATGCAGACCGCCGCCCCGGAGTTGATGGACCTGGCGAAGGAGTCGAAGGAGACGATGGCCCAATACGGCGCCGAGCCGGGTAAGCCGAGCTACGCGGCCAACTGCCTCTTGGCCCGGCGGCTAGTCGAGCGCGGGGTGCGGTTCGTGCAGCTCTACCACACCAACTGGGACCACCACGGCGGGCCGACGGAGAACCTGGAGAAGCACCTCCCCGAGATCTGCAAGGAGGTGGATCAGGCGACGGTCGCGCTGGTGCTAGACCTCAAGCGCCGCGGCCTGCTGGAGGACACGCTGGTGATCTGGGGCGGCGAGTTCGGCCGCACCCCGATGGGCGAGGTGCGCGAGAGCGTTGGCCGCGACCACCACATCGACGCCTACTGCATGTGGCTGGCCGGCGGTGGCGTGAAGCGGGGGTACGTCCACGGCAAGACCGACGAGATCGGCTACAACGTGGTCGAAAACCCGGTCCACGTCCACGACCTGCAAGCGACCGTGCTACACTTGCTGGGTCTCGACCACACGAAGCTGACATACCGCTTCCAGGGCCGCGACTTCCGGCTGACCGACGTGTACGGCGAGGTGGTGAATGAAATCCTGGCTTGAGGGGCCGCGGGGTGATGGACAACAGTCTCTTCTCACCACCCCGCCACCCGCGGTTGACTCCCCTTCCGTCCGGCCGGACAATACCCCCCTTCGTACCGAATCCGACCCGACGCGGGGGCGAGGCGTGAAGAAGTCCGGTTGGTGGAAGGTCGCCCTCAAGTACGGCCTCGCGGCCGGGTTGCTCGCCTTAGTCGTGTCGATGAACTGGACCGCGCTGAGCGACCTGTTCAGCCGCGAGCCGCACATCCTGCCGTTCCTGGCGGCCGCCCTGATCCTCGCCTGCTGCACCGTCGTCCAGTATTTCCGCTGGTACTTGCTGGTCCGCGCCCTGGGCTTGCCGGTCGCCTTCCGCAACGTGCTGCGGCTGGGGCTGGTCGGCACGTTCTACAACACCTTTCTCCCCGGGTCCGTCGGCGGCGACTTCGTCAAGGCGTTCTTCATCGCCAAGGGGCACCCGGAGCGGAAGGCCGCCGCCGTCGCCACCGTCGTCGCCGACCGGCTGGTCGGGTTGTTCGGCCTGCTGCTGTTCGCGGCCACGGTCGGCGGCGGGTGCTGGGCGGCCGGCAACGAGAAGATCGCCGAGAACCCGAAGCTCCAGGCCATCGTGCTGGTCTGCGTCGGGCTGTCGGCCGTGGTCCTGGTCGGCTACGTCGCCCTCGGGCTGGCGTCGGCCGAGTGGTCCAAGCGGCTCTCCGATCGGCTGCACCGGGTGACGGTGTTCTCGGTACACGTCGGGCCGACCCTGGCCGAACTGTGGTTCACCGTCCGGACGTACCGCCAGCGGCCGAAGACGGTGGCGGCGGTCGTCGCCATGTCGGCGGTCGTCCACACCGGGTTCGTCACCATGTTCCACCTGGCGACCCGGGTCTTTCCGCCGGCCGACCCGGCCCTGCTCGGCACCCTGCCGGAGCACTTCGTCATCGCCCCGATCGGGTTCATCGTCCAGGCGATCATCCCGGTCCCCGGCGGGTTGGGGGCCGGCGAGTTGACATTCGGCGGGCTGTACCGGCTGATCCGCGGCGAGGGCGGGCCGGCGGTCGGGCTGGCCGGTCGGCTCACCCTGCGGCTGATCGAGTGGACGATCGGGCTGATCGGCTACGTCGTCTACCTGCGGATGCGGACCGAGTTGCCGGTCGCCGAGGCCGATGCCGAGGAGGCGGACCCGTATGCGGGCCACCCGGCCGACACGGTCAAGGGGCCAGCGGCATAAAGCGAGTCTTCGAGCGCCGACCCACCGGCTCCAATGTAGTAGGCACACTCC
>DASSAT010000310.1:0-3182 GCA_035699305.1 Fimbriiglobus sp.
GTCGGATGCTCCGAGGGCTGATCGCGTCGTTAGAGCGGAAGCTCGGTCCCCCTCGGTAGACGAGGCGTCCTTTGGCGGCTTTCCACTGACACCGACACTGACACTGGCACTCTCATATGTTCGGCATCGGCACACGGAAGCAGGCTCCGATCCCGGACCGCACCCGCGTCGTCGGCATCGACCTCACGGCGAGCCGGGCGCGGGCGGTGGCCCTGGCGGCCGGGCGGACGCGGGCGCTGGTCCTCGACGACCCGGCCGAGGACTTGCTGCTGTTCCTGGCGCTGGACCGCCGCTTGCCGGACGTCGGCGCCGCCGGGTATCACCTCTGCCGCAAGACGCCGCACCTGGTCTGCTCGAACTTCCTGCCGCAACTCGGCCACCCGCGGCGGTGGCAGGCGCCGCGCTGTGCCGTCACGCCGGAGTCCGCGCTCCAGACGACGTTCGAGAAACTCCGCGACCCGGTGGTCGCCGAGACCGACGCCGCTGGGCTGAGCCTGCCGGCATACCTGACCGCCAACCAGGTGCGCGCGGCCGTCGAGCAAGCGAACAAGGCGAAGCTCCCCGTGCGCGGGACGGCGTCCGCCCCGCTGGCGGTCGCGGCGCACCGGGCGGCGTGGGTGCTCTCCCCTGGGACCGCGGCCGTCTCGGCCGCTCTTGCTGCGCGGGGCGGGGTGCTGGGGATGTCGCCGGAGGCCCCTGACGAGGATAACAAGAGCGGCCGAGACGGCCGCGGTCCCAGGGAGGACACAGACGACGGCCAGCCGGACTGGGTGGTGCCGATGCCGCGGCCGACGGCCGGCCCCGCGGCGGTCGTCGTCGTGGACGCCGACGAGTTCGCCCTGACCGCCTCCGTCGTCGGCGTTGAAGCGAATGAGGTCAAGTCGCTGGCGTCGGCCCTCTGGCCGCGGGCGTCGCTCAAGGCGTGGAAGGATCGGCTCGTGGACGCCCTCTCCGACCGGTGTATCCGGCTCTGCCGCCGCGACCCGCGCGACTCCGCCGACGCCGAGCAGGCGCTCTACGAACAGCTCGACGGGGCGCTGGACCGCACGCAACTCGGTCATCCGGTGACGCTCGGCGTCCGCGGGTCGCACTGGTATCAGGACCTCGTGCTGCGGGCCAGCGACCTCGACGGGTACTGCGCCGCGCCGGCCAAGCTCGGGGCCGACGGGGTGCGCGAGCTGGTGCGGTCGGCGAACCTGCCGGTGCCGCCGCGCGCGGTATGGCTCACACATGCCGCCGCGCGCCTCCCTGGGCTGGCCGCCGCGATCCACCAGGGCGTCCCCGAGCAGACCGAGGTGCTGGCCCTGCCGCCCAACGCCGCCGCCGACGCGGCCGCGGCGCTCGTCCCGTTCTGGCTGACCGCCATGATCCCGCGCGTCCACCTGGACGTGGCGATCCCCCTGGTGGGGCGTGAAGCGCAACCGAACGCGGCGCTGGCGCGCTCGGCCGCACCACACGGAATTTGATCCGCAGATTCCGCAGATTTCACAGATTTCAAGAAGAGAGGAAGGTAGCAGTTGAGAGGCGCAGCCGACCTTAGCCTTTTAACTCTATTGTCTTCTAATCTGTGAAATCTGCGGAATCTGCGGATCGATAACCGGGCCCCGACCATGCGCCTCCGACCGAAGCCCCCCTCGCTCGTCAGCATGTGGATGCTCGACGTGTTCTGCTGCGCCCTGGGGTGCGTCACGCTCCTGTGGCTGTTGAACACCCGCGAGGCCGGCGAACAAGCGAAGCGGGCCGGGTCGGCGCTGGAGGTCCTACACAAGACCAAGACCGAGCTGAACGCCCGCAAGGCCGAACTGCTCGCCACGAAGGCCGACCTCGACCAGACCCGCCGCAAGCTCAACGCTGACATCGAAGACTTGCAGGGCAAGCTCCTGGCCATGACCAGCGAGCGCGACGAGACGGCCAAGAAGCTCGCGCTCACGCGGGGCGACCTCGCCGCGGCGCAGTCGAAGCTGGTCGCGGCCGTCAACCGCAGCCAGGAACTCGACGACTTGCTGACGCGCAAGCAGAAGGAGGCGAAGGACCTCTCGACCCGGCTGGCCAGCGCCACCGTGTCCGCTGACGAGCTGGCGAAGCTCTTGCGCCGGCGCGAGCGGGAGCGCAACGACCTGGCGATGAAGGCGAAGGCGGCCGAGGAGCAACTCGACGACGCCGACGCGAAGCTCAAGGCGGTCGCCCGGGAGGCCAAGGACGCGAATGCCAACCTCGCCGCCATGCGCAAGACCGGCGACGAGTTGGCCGCCGCCCGCTCGACCATCAAGGACTTGCGGAAGAAGATGGACGACTCGAACGCCACCCTCATCGACTTGCAGGGTCAGAAGGCGAAGCTGGCCGACAAGTACGACAAGCTGCGGATCGAGTCAGAGAGCCGGTTCGCCGGGATCGCCATGACCGGCCGGCGGGTGGTGCTGGTGGTGGACTTCTCCGGCAGCATGAAGGACGTGGCCAACGGCCAGCCGGACCCGAACAAGTGGCCGACCGTGGTCGAGACGGTCGCCAAGGTGATGCGCAGCCTGCCGGACCTGGAGAAGTTCCAGGTGGTCATCTTCTCGCGCCAGGCCAGCTACCTGTTCGGCTCGGGCGAGTGGCAGCCGTACCAGGGGGAGGCGTCGGTCAAGCGGGTGGCCGACGCGCTACGGCGGATCGAGCCGGCCGGCGACACCAACCTGTACGACGGGCTGGACCTGGCGTTCCGGCTGCGGCGGGATGGGCTGGACACGGTGTACCTGTTCTCCGACGGCTTGCCGACGAGCGGCCCCGGGCTGACCAGCGAGCAGGAGCGGACGCTCAAGGAGACCGACCGGGCCGACCGGCTGGGCCGGCACATCCGGCTGACGCTCAACGTCGCCTGGAACCGCGCGGTCGGCGGTCGGAAGGTACGGATCAACGCGGTCGGGTTCTTCTACGAAAGCCCGGAGCTAGGCTCGTTCCTGTGGACGCTGGCCCGCGAGAACGACGGCAGCTTCGTCGGCATGTCACGTCCATAACAGCCACCACTCCACCAGAATCCGCAGGCCGTCGCCCGCCGACGCCGCCTTGCTCTGTTGAAAACCTCGCCATCGGGTGGCTCTGTCTTCAGCCCGAAGGGCTGGGAGTTCTCAGCCCAGGGCAACGCCCTGGGGACGCGGACCCACCGGTGCATAGCCCTGAAAGGGCGAGACCGCGTGGCCGTG
>DASSAT010000311.1:0-7105 GCA_035699305.1 Fimbriiglobus sp.
CCCCACCCTAACCCTCCCCCCCAAGGGGGGAGGGAATTTGAGTAGCGCGAACGACACCAACGGACGCGGCCTCACGAGGACCCGACGATGTCCCGGTTGCAGCAAGGGATCTCCAAGCTCAACAGTCTGAGCAACCACGGCAGCTCGTCCGGCGGGCTGTCGCGCCTGTCCAGCCCGAGCTTCGGCGGGACCGGCGGCGGCGGCGGCAAGTTCGAGGACCTCAAGCGGCAGATCCACGCCAAGCTGGTCGAGCGGCTGGACCTGTCGCGGGTCAAGGACCTGGCCGGCGACACCATGCGGCGGGACATCCGCCGGGCCATCGAGCACCTGTGCGACACCGAGAACCCGCTCCTGAACCGGATCGAGCGGGAGAAGCTGATCGAGGAGATCCTCGACGAGACCCTCGGGTTCGGCCCGCTGGAGCCGCTCCTGAAGGACCCGACGGTCAGTGAAATCATGGTCAACGGGGCGAAGAGGGTGTACGTCGAACGCCGCGGCAAGCTGGAGAAGACCGAGGTCGGGTTCCGCGACAACGACCACCTGTTGCAGATCATCGACCGGATCGTGTCGAAGGTCGGCCGGCGGGTGGACGAGACGAGTCCCTTGTGCGACGCCCGGCTGCCGGACGGCTCCCGCGTCAACGCCGTCATCCAGCCGATCGCCCTGGACGGCCCGAGCCTGAGCATTCGCCGGTTCGGGACCAACCCGCTCAAGCTGGAGGACCTGCTCAACTACAAGGCGTTCACCCCCGAGATGGCGATGCTCATGGAGGGCGTCATCAAGGCCCGGCTGAACGTCCTCATCAGCGGCGGGACCGGCTCCGGTAAGACGACGCTCTTGAACACCCTGTCGGCGTTCATCCCCGGGGACGAGCGGCTGGTGACGATCGAGGACGCGGCCGAGTTGCAGCTCCAGCAGGACCACGTCGTCCGGCTGGAGACGCGGCCGCCGAACATCGAGGGCAAGGGCCAGATCAACACCCGCGACCTGGTGCGGAACTCGCTGCGTATGCGGCCGGACCGGATCATCGTCGGCGAGTGCCGCGGGGCCGAGGCGCTGGACATGCTCCAGGCGATGAACACCGGCCACAGCGGGTCGATGACGACGCTCCACGCCAACAGCCCGCGGGACGGGCTGTCCCGGCTGGAGACGATGATCATGATGGCCGGGACCGAACTGCCGGTGAAGGCGATGCGGCAACAGATCAGCTCGGCGGTGGACATCATCATCCAGATCAACCGCCTCCAGGGCGGGCCGCGGAAGATGACCAGCGTCACCGAGGTGATGAACATGGAGCAGGACGTGATCATCATGCAGGAGGTGTTCCGCTTCCGCCAGATGGGGGTGGACCAGAACGGCCGGGCGTACGGCCAGTTCGAGGCCACCGGCGTCCGCCCGACGTTCGTCCCGCGGCTGGAGCAGAAGGGGATCAAGCTGCCGTCGAACATGTTCGCGGAGCGGGTCCTGATGCGGGACTGATCCCGCCGGCCCCGGACGGGCCACCGCGTTGCGTTTACCGGAACCCACCCGCCGAACGGACGGCGGTTACGAGAGAACCCGATGACCGGCTCACGGACGGGCCAGTGAACCACCCCCAGGTAACCTCCATGACCCCGCTCGTGCTGTCCCTGATCATCGGCGTGTTGGTGGTCGGCATGGTGTTCGGCCTGCTGTTCGCCCTGTTGCGAAACCGGGACGACGGGCGGGCCGCCGAACGGCTCGACATGCTGGTCGGGCGGAGCGGCCGGCGGGACTCGTCCGCCGACATGCTCCTGAAGCAAGCCCTTCAGGAGGTCGATAAGAAGACCATCCTGGACAAGCTAACCCCGGAGTTCCTCAACCTGACCAAGGTGATCGAGCAGGCGGACGCCAACGTCAAGCCCAGCGCGCTCTTGGGGGTCGGGCTGGTCTCCGGGTTCGCCATGGGCATCTTCACCGCCTGGATGGTGAACATCTACGTCGCCCCGGTGGCGGCGCTGGGCTGCCTGTCGGCTCCGTTCCTGTGGCTGTTCTGGAAGCGCAAGCAGCGGCTGGCGGCCTTCGCCGGCCAGTTGCCCGACGGGATGGAACTTGTCGCCCGGGCCTTGCGGGCCGGGCACTCCCTGGCCGCCGGTATGCACGTGGTCGCCGAGGAGATGCCGCAGCCGATCTGCAAGGAGTTCGGCCGGGTGTACGAGGAACAGAACCTCGGTATCCCGCTGGAGGAGGCGATGAAGGGGATGTGCGAGCGGGTGCCGAACCTGGACCTGAAGTTCTTCGTCACCAGCGTCGCCATCCAGCGGACGACCGGCGGCGACCTGGCCGAGATCCTCGACCGGATCGGGTATGTGGTCCGCGAGCGGTTCAAGATCCTCGGCCAGGTCAAGGCGCTGACGGCCGAGGGGCGGCTCTCCGGGGTGGTGCTGATCGCCCTGCCGATCGGCCTGTTCCTGTTGATGCTGTGGATGAAGCCGGACTACATCGAGCTTTTGTGGAAAGACCCGATGGGGGTCAAGATGTCGATCGGGGCGATCGTCCTGATGATCATCGGGTCCTACGCGATCAAGAAGATCATCGACATCAAGGTCTAGCAGCAGTGGCCAGTGGCTAGTGGCCAGTGGCCAGAGTCGAACCGGAGACGGCACAAGCGATCCAAACTGGCCACTGGCCACTGCTCCTGGGAGATACCACCGTGGACCTGTTCGCGTTCGTGACGGCGGAGAACATGGCCCCGATCTTCGTGTTCGTGGCTATGGTGTGCGGCGTGTTCTGGCTGCTGACGACGATCTCGAACCGCAACAGCCAGGCGGAAGAACGATTGGAGCGGATCGGCCGGCCGAAGTCGCTGGCCGACCTGGACGTGACGGTGAACGACTCACGGCAGCGGTTCGGCGGGCTGCGGGAGGCGTTCTCCAACCTCGGGTCGGCGATGGAGCCGCAGTCCGAACTGGAGAAGAACTCCCTGCGGGTGAAGCTGGCCAACGCCGGGTTCCGCAGCGAGTCGGCCCCGGCCGTCTTCCAGGGGATGCGGGTCGCGTCCCTGGCGGCCATCGGCCTGCCCGGGGTGTTCGGCACCTGGCTGGTGTTCGGGATGAGCAGCACCGGGCTTTTGTTGATGGCGATGTGGGGCGGGATAGGGCTGTACCTGCCGACCATCATCCTGGCCCACCTGCGGAGCACCCGGCAGAAGGAAATCTTCCTGACGTTGCCGGACGCCCTGGACTTGCTGGTGGTGTGCGTCGAGTCCGGGCTGGGGCTGGACGCGGCGATGCGGAAGGTGACCGACGAGATGAAGTCGCACGCCAAGGTGCTCTGCGAGGAGTTGGCCCTGGCGAACCTGCAGTTGCAGATGGGGCGCCCCCGCCGGGAGGTGCTCCACGACCTGGGGGTGCGGACCGGGGTGGACGACGTCAAGAGCCTGGCCGCCATCCTGATCCAGGCGGACCGGTTCGGGTCGTCGATCGCCCAGGCGTTACGGGTGCAGTCGGACTCGATGCGGGTCCGGCGGCGGCAGATCGCCGAGGAGAAGGCGGCCAAGACGGCGGTGAAGCTGATCTTCCCGCTGGTGCTGTTCATCTTCCCGGCGATCTTCGTGGTCCTGTGTGGCCCGGCGGCCATCCAGATCCAGCGGAACCTGTTGAAGGGTTAACCCGGGCCAAGGGCAGGACGCCCGACGCCCTCTCAAGGAGGAGAGCGATGAGTCGGAAGCTCAAGGCGGCTGCGGCCGCCTGTGCGGTGGCCAGCGGGCTGGGGTCGGTGGGGTGCTTCTCCACCGACGCGCCGCGGACCCCGCTGGACAACCGGTGGGCGAGCCTGGTCGATCCGTGCTACCCGGAGCGGTACAACTACGTGGCCCGGGCCGAGGTGCTCTCGCCGTTCGCCATCCACGCGGCCAACGGCGCGATCATCGACACGACCCTGTGGACTTACCACTTCGACGCCGGCACCGACAAGCTCAACCCGGCCGGGCTGGAGCGGCTGGACTACCTGGTCCGCAAGCGGCCGGCCCCGCCCGCCCGATTGTACCTCCAGACCGCCCGGGACCTGGCCTACGACTCGGCCAACCCGGACAAGATGGTCGCCGCCCGCGACGACCTGAACCTGCGGCGGGCCGAGTCGATCAAGCGGTATGTGACCGCCGCGACTGCCGGCCGCGGGATGACCTTCGACGTCGCGGTGATCGACCCGGCCGACATGTCGTTCCGGGCCGAAGGCCCGGCCAACGCCGCCCGCGGCTGGCCGGGGAGGTTCCAGAGCGGCATCGGCGGGGTGAGCAACAACAACCTGTCCACCACCGGCGGCGGCGCCACCCCGGGGACCACCGGCGGCACCGGGACCGCCGGCGGCACCGGGACGACCTCGCGGTAACCCGCACGCGGTCGTTCGACCCGCGAGGCGGGTGGTCCGTGACACGGGCCGCCCGCCTCGCGGCGTTTTTCGCCCTATGCTTGGGACGGACGCCGACCCGCCCCGAGGACCGACCCGATGACCCGCCGCTCGTTCCGCCCGCTCCTGGCCGCCGCCCTGTTCGGGCTGGCCCTGACTCCCGCCGCGCTGCCCGCGGCCGGCCCGGGGTCCGCAGCCGCGTTCGCCAAGGCCAGCTACTGGGACGGGTTCTCCGAGTTCTGGACCGGCCGGGTGAAGCGGACCGACGGGGTCGTCATCCTGGCGCTGGGCGTCGGGGCCGCGTCCCTGTTCATCATCACCCGGGCCAAGTGGAAGAAGTGACCGCCGCCGACCCGCCGTCGCCCCCCAACCAGGACACCGCACCCCATGGCCGCGCAAACCCGCCAAGTGATCGTTGACTGGGACGCCAACCCAGCTCCGGAGGCACCGACCGCCCCCGAGACGCTCAAGGAAGCCGGGCTGCCGTTCGCCTTCGCCTGCGACCAGGTCCTGCGGACCATCTACGCCCGCGGCCCGCAGATCGGCCGCGACCTGGCCCAGTACCTGTGCCTGCCGTTCAAGGTCATCAAGGAGCCGCTCAAGTGGCTCAAGGACGAGAAGATCATCCAGGTGGATGGCGGCGACCTGGTCGGCGAGGTCAGCTACAAGTTCAGCCTGACCGACCTGGGCCGCCAGCGGGCCCACGACTGCACGAGGCAGTGCGCCTACGTCGGGCCGGCCCCGGTCCCGCTGGAGGACTACGTCGAGCAGTGCTACCGCCAGACCGTCACTGGGTTGCAGTGCTACCCGGAGGCGCTCAAGGCGCCGTTCGGCCACCTGGTCTTGAAGGAGGAGGCGTTCAACAACATCGGCCCGGCGATCATCAGCGGCCGGTCCGTGTTCATCTACGGCCCGCCGGGCAACGGCAAGACCGCCATGGCCCGCTCGATCGGCGACTTCATGAACACCGCCGGCGGGTCGATCTACATCCCGTACGCGTTCCTGGCCGACGGCAACATCATCACCTGCTACGACCCGTCGCTGCACGTCGTCGATGACACCCCGACCGAGTTCGGCGACGAGGCCGACGCCACCGTCCGCCGGCTCCTCAGCGCTGGGGCGACCGACCAGCGGTGGGTGCGCATCCGCCGGCCGGTCATCGTCACCGGCGGCGAGTTGACCCTGGAGATGCTCGACCTGCGGTTCAACGTCGAGGCCAACTTCTACCAGGCCCCGATCCACTTCAAGGCCAACGGCGGCGTCTTCCTGATCGACGACTTCGGCCGGCAGCAGTGCACGCCGAAGGAACTTCTCAACCGGTGGATTCTGCCGCTCGAAGATCGTCACGACTTCCTCACGGTCGCGAGCGGCAAGAAGTTCCAGGTGCCGTTCGAGCAATTGATTATCTTCAGCACGAACCTCGACCCGAAGGACCTGGTGGATGACGCGTTCTTGCGGCGAATCCGGCACAAGATGGGCGTCACGGCCCCGCAGCGCGACGTGTACGATCGGATTTTCGCGTCGAACTGCAAGCGGCTCGGAATGAACATGTCCACGGAGGCGGTGGATTACCTGTACGAGAATTACTACACCCGCGGTCGGACGCCGCGGGCCTCCGACTGTCGCGATTTGTTGGAAATTGTCCAGTCGATCTGCCGATATAGACGGCAACCTGTGCATTTAACGCGCGACCTGATGATGGAAGCGGCGTCCAGTTTCATCGCCGAGTTCCAGTAATCCGGTGCACGGGGACGCAATTGTTCTCGAGGGCGGGCCATGGACGGCCGACGGATGCGGTGGTGGATTCTCTGCGGCAGCTTGATCCTGGCGGGAACCGGCTGCAAGCGGAACACCTTGCCCGATCAATCCCTCCCGCCGAACCCGATGGTGAACAACATCGCCCCGCCGGGACTGAAGAAGTCCTTCTGGGGATCGAGTGCGAAGCCCCAGGTTCCCACGCCGGGGATGCCGGCGCCCGAGGCCATCGCGGAGGCTCGGCCCAGGAAGACGGGGCCGATGCCCGACTTCGAAGCCGCCGCCGCCGACCTCAAGGTCGAACTCGCTTTCGCCGATCCTGTCCCGCCCAATCGCGACGAAATGCTCGACATCGCCCGCATCCGCTACCAGCGGGCGCTCGAGGCCGATGAGAAGCACAAGGGTGCCTTGCTCGGGCTCGCCCGCATGCACGCCAAACTCGGCGAGCAAGAGCAGGCGATCGAGGCCTATCGCAGCTACCTCAAGCATTACCCCAAGGACGCGGACATCCACCACGAGGTGGCCCAGCGGATGGGCCAGTGGAAGAACTGGGACGGCGCCATCACCTGGTGCGACTCGGCCCTGAAGATCGACCCGGAGAACCGCACTTACCGCAAGACGCAGGGCTTCAGCCTCGCAATGGCGGGGCGGTGGGAAGAGGCCTTCAGCACGCTGTGCGAGATCATGCCGGAGGCCCAGGCGCGGCACAACCTCGCCGGGCTGCTCGACCATCTCGGCCATCGCGATGCCTGCCGCCAGCAACTGGAGATGGCGCTGCGAGCCGACCCCGGCTACGAGCCGTCGCAACAATTCCTGGCCGAACTCGACGGCAGGCTGAAGCCGGACACCGGAATCGCGGAGAAGTCGAGCGAGATCCAGCAAGCGGGCGGCACCATGCCGTGACCCTCGCCCGGCGAGTGAAATTGCCCGGTCCGCCAGGGACGCCACCCGACAGGTGAGCGTCCCTTTCGCATTTCCGACAGTC